>JAHOYZ010000020.1 GCA_019038695.1 Candidatus Zixiibacteriota bacterium | reverse complement strand
ATCTTCTGGTACAGACCATCCCGTGGGTTGTTTTCTCTCCTACCAGAAGATACGTTTGAGGGCATTGATAGTTTCCGAATATCGACAAACGCAGCTCAATGAGTGGCTATTGCGGGATGAAGAGGGCGCTGAAATCCTGGAAAAAATGAGCAATTATGCACGGCCAGATACTGCCGGTTCGGATATACAGCAGGGCAAACAGGAGACCGTAGGTAGTTATGACGATCAATCCCGGGAGTCCCTGATAGGCATGACAAGCTCCGAAAGCTAAAGAAGAAGCGATAGTGGGGATCACCCAGCTTTTGAAGCGTCCCACCAGACGAAGGCGAGTCATAATGTATCCTCGGAACATAGATTCCTCGCAGAATCCGGCTGTAAACGAGACCAGTACCCATACTATCCGGCCGGTTGTGTCGGTGGGGATCAGCATGGCGATTTCTCCCGGCATGGGCAGACCAACCTGAGCAAGAAACCAGGCCAGTCCGGCCAGGATCATGTTGGATGCAACCAGAAACGAGATGGCCCAGGCAAAATCTATTCCCCGGATGCGCTTGAAACCAAGGCCTGTCAGCCCGGTATTCTCAAGGTAGAGACTCATGTATAGCACGAGGAAGATGCCCCACTGCATGACAATAGTAGAAACCAGCAGGACCATCAACATGCCGGCGTTAAGATTCCCCAGTACAAGGGAGGGGTCTTCCATGAAGGCCAGCGAGACGCCGGGGTATACAATAAGCAGGAAAAAGAGCGAGAGCCAGGTCATCCGGGAGCAGCGAAAATCCATATTCCCGAATCGTGCTTCAAAGCTGTCGGTCATAGCCGTGTCATTTGCCTCGGCATCGTAGACTGGAATACGTTCTATGGGGTTAAGTTCATCGGTCACTAGTTCTGCCTACTCCATTAACAAACCATCTCTCGGACCTTCTTCTACTCTTATCGCCCGGTGACATAGTCACCTTAATATGCCTTCGATAGGGCACCGGACTTCGACGCCAAACATAATTGATGGGAGAGCGAATGGAAAGGGGACACAATACGGGTGTTACTCTCTCTGAGATGCCTCTTGATTGTGTATAACATCGATCAATGCGGATTTGTCAATAGCCACAGGCCGGGTTTTCGAGTTCTGGTTCTCAGGGCAGGTCAGAAGGCATATCCTCCTGGCATTGTTGACAGAACCGCAATTTGTCGCAGTGAACTTACTTGTACGGGTCGGTTCCGTCCTTCATCAATGGTCTCGTTTCGCCAAAGGGCAGGTGCAAACCTTGTTTTTTCTCATCCATGTATTTTTTCGTCAGCTTGACCACTCCGCCCGACAGGACAACGAGAGCAATAAGATTGGGCACCGCCATCAAGCCATTGGCTGTATCGGCATACGACCAGACGGTTTTCAGATCGAAGCGCGCTCCCAGTAGAGCAAAGACGATATACAACCATTTATAGGGCATTTTCGCCCCTGTGCCAAAGAGGTACTCGATTCCCTTCTCACCGTAATATGACCAGGCGACCACAGTAGAGAAGGCGAAAAGAATAATGCCCACCATTACCATCCAGGTTCCGTATCCGGGCAGGGCGGCCTCAAAAGCATGCATAGTCAGGGGTGCGCCATTGACACCTGAATCCCATTCGCCCGTCGTTATAATGACCAGCGCGGTCATGGTGCAGATGACTATAGTGTCTATGAATGGCCCCAGCATTGCCACCAGACCCTCGCGTACTGGTTCATCCACTTTTGCCGCCGAATGTGCCATGGCCGCCGAGCCTTGACCAGCCTCGTTGGAGAACAGACCACGTCGCAGCCCCCAAGTGAAGGTCAGCCAGACCGTAGCCCCACTGGCCGATCCGCCTACAAAAGCGGTTGGATTGAAGGCGTGGTGGAAGATCATCTGGAAGGCAGGCAGGATTTCATCGAATTTAATGAAGATAATGACCAGCGCGCTGATGACATAGACGACTGACATGAACGGCACCAGATAAGAGGCTACTTTGCCGATACGTTTGATGCCCCCGATGATTACAGCTCCTGTGAACCCGGCCACAACCAGTCCAATTATCCACCGCACGGTTCCTTCGTTCTCAGCCGTAACACCAAAAGCATCGACCACTGAGTGGGCCATGGTGTTGCTTTGTACCATATTGCCAGCCCCGAAAGCGGCCACCGCCGTGCAGAAGGCAAACATGTACGCCAGGGGTCGGAAGCCCTTATGCATTCCAAGCTCAATGAAGTACATCGGTCCACCACGGATGTTGCCGTCCGGTTCTACCTTACGGTGCTTGATAGCCAGCATACACTCGGTGTATTTGATGGCCATTCCGAAGAATGCGGTAACCCACATCCAGAAGATCGCTCCCGGTCCACCCCAATAGATAGCAATGGCCACCCCGGCGATATTGCCTATTCCGATTGTGGCGCTGAGAGCAGCCGAAAGGGCCTGGAAATGGGTCAACTCGCCTTTGTGGGCGGGGTCGTCGTACTTACCATTGGCAATACCGACACCGTGGGCAAACCCTCTAATCTGAATGAAGACCGTTCTCAGAGTCAAAATGAATCCGGTCGACAGTAAGATGAGAGCCATTGGCCAGCCCCAGACGAAGTCGGAGATGGCACCTAAGAAATTGTTGATCTGTTCCATATATAAAGAAATAAATACGAAACCGTCATGTTGATGGCAAGACAAAAAAAGGCCACTCCCATTTGGAGTGGCCTTGGTGTCAATTCATGATTATCGAGAAATTGACCATTGGTTCCCTAACAAATTGGCGGCGGACCGCTGACGAATAGATATGCAACCAGGTAGGTCAAGTCTGCTATATCGATCGCTCCGCCCGAGCCGATAATACCATCGATATTGGCAGCTTCCAGCAGGGGAGGGGCATCTCCACCAGTGAACAGGTATGCCACCAGGTAGGTCAGATCGGCTATATCAACCGGACTACCCGAATTATTGATTCCATCCACATTGCCGCAGACGTAGTCGATATAAGTAATAGTAAACGGTGCTGTTTCGGCCATGTTCTGAGAAATATCCCTAACCTCGATTTTCCAGTAGACAGGTGAGCCGTCCGGCAGTGGGTCAGGTATTACAAATGACGTGTCGCTACCCGCACTATAGGACCATGTGGCTGGACCAGGTGTAAAGGCGGGATCGGTTGATAATACGAGAGTGTGTTCAACGCCGGCTTCAACAGGCCCAGACCAGACAAACGTAGGCTGAGCTTCGTTGTCCACAAGTTCATGTGGTGGCGAGATAAGGACTGGTATAGCAGGCGGTGTGAGGTCAATCTCAAACGACCATGTTACCGAAAAATCCGTACTGTCAGATTCGTCGCTCTTGACCGATCTAACTCGCCAATAATGGGTGCCTTCGCCAAAAGAACTGGGCGTGTGCAGGAAGTTTGTGTCCACTGTAAAATGCACTACTCCACTGATAAAAGTCGGGTCGGGAGAAATTTCGACACGATATCTATCCTGGTCATTTTTCCAGGCGGTGGCCCAGTTAAAATCGCTGATGTCATTTCCTATCGAACCATTCGCAGGCGAGAGAAGCCTTGTTTCGAGAATTGGAAGGTACCAATTGGCTGTATAGACCTCTGAGTTGCCGTCCCGCGAATCAGTCCAGACGGCGTTGATCTTGTCGTGGTAAGCCGTTACACCAATGTACTCACCCAGAAGACCCGCCATAGGTTCTAATCTCAGAGGGACAATATTTCCGTTCTCATCAATGACCCATGGTTTCTTGATGTCGGTCTGTTTGAGACTGTACGGCGAGGACGAGACACTCGAAATGCGATGATTGGATGTAAAGGTCTCACCTCCGTCAAAAGAATAAGCAGTATTCAAATCGAAATTTAAGTAATAAGGCGCATCATAGCGCTGGTCATGGAAGACGACAATGATTATGCCTTCATCGTTTACAATTAGCCAGGGATGGAAATTGTCAATTTCATCGGAATTGAGATCATCATTGATCTGCATTCGATCCGACCAGGTTAGACCACCGTCAGTCGATCGGACAAAATCCACATCACAACTATTTCCATCTTCCGGTCCGACATTGGAGTAGGAAACATAGATGTTGCCATCAAAGGGGCCGCCAAAGATGTCGACATCGGCTGCTGGTTGCGAGTAGGTGTTGATACCACCATCGGCTGTGAAATACCCTGACACCGGAACAACTTCCTGCTCATAGGTGAAAGTCTGTCCGCCATCACTAGATACGACATGTTTCATGGCCATGTGACCGGTGCATTGAGCTGACGAATCGAGTACAAATCCCTGCCAGAACACATGAACGTTGCCATTAGAGCCAACAACTGGGATCGAAAACTGACCAGCATCAATTTGGTTGCCACCGCAACCGGTCGAAGTCTGAATAGGACCAACGATAACCGTATCGCTGAAATTAGACCCGCCATCAAGAGAGCGGACAAAAACAATACGGTCCGGATTCGGGAAACGAGTCCATGAACAGTATAGATTGCCGTCATGCGGACCACCTGTCCGATCGACAGTGATGAATTGCTTGTCTTCAAAAATTGGCGGTATGGGTGTATGGTTGAGAATAGAGAAAGGTCCAGACCATGAAACACCCTTATCGACTGAGCGATAAAAGGCTATCGTTGATTGGCCGGTTAGTCCATAGGCATCCCAATCCAGTACCGACATATAGAATCCGCCGAACCGATCGACCGTCATCGTTGGGTCAGACTGTTTGGAGTCGAAGTCCCATATCATCATAAAGGTTGGGATCAGTGAGTCGATCCAGGTCAGGCCGCCGTCAGTTGAACGACCGATTCCAACCCGTCGATAGTTGAGCCGAAAATCACGCCAATTGGCTATTATGATATTGCTGTCCGTCGGACAGAGAAATACCTGCTCCTCATTGTTTAGTTGAGGGTAGTTCGTGATGCGGATATTTGGGGGAGGAGGATAACTGCTGTCCGCGGCGACCGAAGACACGATCAATACTACGGCCAGCAAGCAGAGGACAGCATTACGAAAGTCAGTCATAGGGACCTCCAGAAGAAAAGTGTTGCTGCGGCGGTTCAAAAGGCTTACTACATTAGTGAGACATATCCAATATACAGAGAAAAGTATGTAATAGGAAGGGGGAAATGAAAATTTATAACTGGCCGATGAGAGGTGAGCGACAATGTCTGGGGGAATTCCGTAGATTCTGATTTGCACGATGAACAATTGCAATAAATTGTTGTTGCATGTGAAGTCACGATTCATTTTTTATGGCATTGTATATGGGAAGTAATGTGTCAGAGTGAAAACGAGAGAAATTGAGAGTATGCTAAAAAACCAAAAGAAGGAGAGAATCATGACAAGGACTGTCAAACTCTTACCAATCATGCTGATTCTGTTTTGTATGTGCGGCATCACTGTCGCAGAGACAACAGTTGATGTTTCAGCTCAGATGAGAGCCCGAAACGAAATCAGCAGCAAAGCCATTTCTGGTGATAAGAGTACACAAGAGGCTACTTATCTGCGTACCCGCGTCAATGTCAAGGCTGCCAAAGAAAACGTTTCAGCGTTTGTGCAGTTCCAGGATAGTCGGATGCTGGGCGCTGGGGCTCAGTCGGGTGGACTCTACGATGCTCATAATGTTGACCTTCATCAGGCTTATGTGACCATCGATCACCTGTGGAACAAAGGGATCGGTCTCAAGGCTGGTCGTTTCGAAGTTATCCTGGGCAATCAGAGGGTCTTCGGTTCTGTGGGTTGGCACAATGTTGGTCGTTCGTGGGAAGGCCTCCAGGCTTGGTACGATTGTAAATATGCCATGACTTCAGCTTACTGGCTGAAGAAAGCGGAACGCAATAATACTGAGGCCAACACTGATTACGACATCATTGGTTTTTCTTCGAAACTCAAATCTATGAATCTTGAACTGTTATTCTTTATTGAACAGGATGCTTTCAAGCCCACTATGGTATGGTTCGACGATGATGATCTAATGACAAGCAACTCCGTTTACAAGAATCTTGAGCGATTCAATCTTGGCATGTACTATCAGCGCGATTACCAGCAGTTTGATTTTGATCTGAATGCCGTCTACCAATTTGGCAAGAAGCAGAATTGGGTGACACATGAAACTCTAGGTTATGATTCAGAAGAGATCGACCTGGCGGCGATGATGTTTACCTTTGAGGCGGGATACAATCTTGAAGGTGATTACAAGCCTCGCTTCGCCTTTGGTATTGATTACACGACCGGCGATGATAGTGAGACCCTCGATAAGGTCGAAACCTACAACAACCTGTTCTACACCGGTCACAAGTTCCGTGGATACATGGACTACTTCCTTGGTTCACAGACAAATGGCCTTATGGACATTATGCTCCGCGGTCGGGTGAGCCCCGTTGAAGGTTGGACGATCAAGGGTGATCTGCATTTCTTCTCTCGTACACAGGACTATACTGATTTTGAAGGGAACGAGACGAAGAGCGTTGGTACCGAGTTTGATCTGACCGTTAGTACCAAGCGGGTAGCCGGCGTTGGCCTGAGCTCTGGTTTGAGCTTCTTTATGCCTTCGGAAGCTTATGCCGGAACAACAGAGACCAACACTGGACTCTGGTTCTATACACAGGCTGTCGCTAATTTCTAATATAGATTTAGCAAATTATATTATAACGGCCCGGGTCATGACGATCCGGGTCGTTTTTCTATCTGTTTTACAGGCTGGACTTTCTACTCGGTGGAAAGGGGGAATCGAACGGTGAACTTTGATCCCTGGCCTTCTTCGCTTTCGATTTCTGCCAAGGCTCCGTGGTCGTGCACAATGGATTGACAGGTCACCAGACTGTAGCCACGATTGTCACCTTTGGATGAGAACCGTCTCTGGAAGAGTTTCTCAATTACCTCAGGAGGTATTCCACTGCCGTTGTCAGTCACTGACAGCGTGATGTGTTTCTCATCCACGCCAGTGGCTACTTCAATATGTCCCAGCTCGCGATCGGCCTCCGTTATGGCATCGGCGGCGTTGTCAAGAAAATGAAGAAGTAACTGAGCTACCTGATCAGGTTTCATCGTAATTTCAGGCAGGGCATTGTCGAGTTCAGTCGTGACCGCCACACGTGCAAACAGACTCAGACCTGAGGCAAAAGCAATCACCTCTGCAACCAACTGGTTAAGATCAGTTGGGCATTCCTGGGCGTCGGCACGAGTGGATGCTATGAGGTCGGCATTGAATTGCTCAATCTTGCGGACGTTGGTTTTGATTCGATCCATGAGAGTGAATGCTTTTTCCGTGTTGCCTTTCTTCAAGACCAGCTCGGCCAGCTCTGATGAACCAAGAATGAGACTGAGAAAATTGTTGAGATCGTGGGCGACCCAGGAAGCTAATATCCCTTTTTCAGACAGCTTTGCCAAGTCCGACAACCGCTGGACACTTCTTCGTTGCTGAGTTACATCCTTCAGACAAATGACCATGTTGGTTCCGGAAATAGTGCAGTGGACATCGTACAGCCGTCGTGATGTCGATGACACAGCAAGCAAATTCTCCAGCAAGCAATCCCGGCCGGTAGTTCGGGTCTTCATGATTCGATCCGCCCAACCGAAAAATGATTCCGGTCCGAAAATTGATTTCAGTTTGAGATCAATAATAGGTGAACCGACCAGTTCGGGACAATATGTCTCCATGATCTGACAGGCGGCATCATTGAATTGCATGAGATGAAAATCATCTGCGAAGACAAAAACACCATCGGAAAGGAGGTTGAGTGTCTTCTGGCAGTAACCTGGGGCAGTCAGGTTCTCATTTTGAATTGCGGATGATTCTAATGTCTGTTTGAGTTGTTCTGCCATCACGTCCTCAATTGTCGATTCGCTGTCAGCCTTCAATTGGTCGGGTCGGGTTCCGACTCATCTGATCAGGGCGAGTCTGGACACACCAATACCCTATATTACATTGTGTCGGTCGAACGAGGTTGGCAGTATAGTTATAAATCTTGCTGGGAAGATATCTACTCGTCATGTTGAATGGAGCCGAAGCATAGCGATCAGTGCAAAGTATTGCTACCCTTCGACTCCGCTCAAGGTGACAGATATGTGTTGGACAGGGTGACAGACATGTGTTGGACAGGGTGACA
>JAHOYZ010000019.1 GCA_019038695.1 Candidatus Zixiibacteriota bacterium | reverse complement strand
CGACGGCATAATTAACCGTACTTTGGAAGGTTCCGTCGCCATTGCCCAGCAGTATCGAAACATCGTCAGAGTAAAAGTTCACAGTCACCAGATCATTGTTGCCATCGCCGTTAAAATCAATCGAGCAAACAAACCAAGGGCCATCTCCAGCGGCATAGTTAACCGTTGTGTCAAACATTTCTTGTGAGAAAGCGCTAATATTTGATAATGTCACAAGCAAGACAACTAACATGCAACTTCTGAATAGTGTTTGAGAATTCATGTTTGCAATCTCCATAGAAGTAGTATGTTAGAACTCGTTGAGAGTCAATATAGCACAAAAGAGCCTATTATCAAGGGGTTTCGCGTGTAGTGGGGAGTTACAGGTGGGGTTTGCCGCCCACAGAAGACTGGATGTCGGATCAAGTCCGGCATGACAGCTGAGTAGGTCGAATTCTGTCTTCAGTTTCGACAAGTATTACCTGCTCTCTGGCAGGAGCGCAGGGCTCCTGCCCTACAACAACAGGCAATGCCTGCCGGATCAAGTCCGGTATGACAAGTTTGTGAATGGCACCCATAAATTCGTATGAGACAGAAGACCGCCCTGAGGGGATTGAGCGATCTTCAAATGCAGGGGGGTGCAAAAAATACGGAACTAATTATCAGATAGCTTGGCCAAATCCTCAAGGAACTGCGGTATGGTTCGGTTTCCAGCGGCATCTGGATACGACGCCATCTCAACCGGAATGGTCTGGCCGGCTACATCGTATTGGCGGGTGGTCATAATGTCGCGGATCTGTTCGCCTACCCGCCGACCAACCATCTCAGCTCCCTGTCGCGGTGTTTCGGGCAATAACAACCCAATTTTCAATGGTCCCAATCGACCGACAGCGTCAATTTCGCGGATTTTCTCTCGGACTGACTCACATACAGCATCCACAAGCTCGGACGCACCTGAATCCAACTTCTCGCTTAAAAACGACAGGTCCAAAACTACCAAAGAGAGAAATATCGCGTACCTCTCCGCTCGCTTGAGCTCCAAATCGGTCCTGCTCACGAAACCGTTTTCCACTACCAAAAACCTCCAAGACAACATTGGCCGGAACATACCGACCTGCTCAATATTTATACAGCAAGTATCATTCCACACAACGAAAGTGTTACAACAGAGGAAACCTTTTCCAAAATCACCTGCCTCTTGCCGGTTGGCATTTCCAGAAGTCATTGACTATCAACGAAGTTTTCAAGACAGCTACTGCTTAGTCTTGTGGCTACAACAAAATGACACCGACCATTAACGTGCAATTAATTACCTATAATGCGCATCAACATGCAATGTGAAGCGTGATAGAAAGTTGGTGATTAGCTATTTAATGGCGTTGAGATTGTAGTCTTTGATCTTGTACAACAGCGAGCGATAGCTGATTTCGAGCATCTCGGATGCCCTTCGTCGGTTCCAGTTAGTCTTGGAGAGGACTTCGGAAATCAGCTTTTTCTCTTCCTCGGCGACGGTCTTACCGATACGCTTCTTCAGCGAAAAAGTGTGCTCGGCTCCCAATTCGACGGAAGCGGTTCCAGCTACTCCGGCTGAGGCCCCAACCATTGCTGGCTGGTGTGTCGCTACACTTGAACCCGCGTTGGCAATGAGATCGACAATAATTGATTGATCTCCCCGTACCACCACCTGCTTGACCATATTTTCCAATTGGCGTACGTTACCCGGCCAGGCAAATGCAGTCAGAGTGGCCAGCGTCTCCGCTGAAAGGTTCTCAAAATCCTTACCATATAACTTGTTGTACTTCTCAATAAAGAAATTTGCCAACAGCGCGGTATCTTCCGGACGCTCTCTTAGTGAGGGTAGGAGAACGGTGATTTCGTTGAGGCGATAAAATAGATCATCGCGGAACGCCTGTTCGGAAATGGCCTGCTCCAGGTTCCGATTGGTGGCGCAGATGATTCGGGTATCCACATGAATGGTGCTGATACCACCCACCCGGACGAACTCTTGCTGCTCCAGCACCTGGAGAAGTTTCGACTGTAACTCAAGTGGCATGTCTCCGATTTCGTCAAGGAACATGGTCCCTTTGTGGGCCAGTTCAAACCGCCCCTGCTTGTTTTTGTGCGCTCCGGTGAACGCACCTTTCTCATAACCAAACAGCTCTGCCTCAAGCAGATCCCGAGGTATTGCAGCACAGTTGACCTTCACAAACGGCTTGTCACGACGACTCGAAAGCTGGTGCAGAGACCTGGCCGCAATTTCTTTGCCTGTGCCGGATTCGCCTCGTATAAGAACTGTCAGTTCGGAATCGGC
The DNA here is from genome assembly GCA_019038695.1 of Candidatus Zixiibacteriota bacterium. Taxonomy (NCBI): domain Bacteria; kingdom Pseudomonadati; phylum Candidatus Zixiibacteriota; species Candidatus Zixiibacteriota bacterium. Next base: position 12,392 of record JAHOYZ010000019.1, on the reverse strand, counting down.
CACTTGCTCGATGACCTCTTTAACCTTCTGCATGGCCACCGAATCACCGATGAAGTTCGTCCACCCGCTCTTGACTTCGAGTTCGGATTTGAGTTCGGCTACTTCCTGCTTGAGGCTGCTGCGTTCCAGCACACCGTTGATGTGGATTTCAATCTCCTGAACATCAAACGGCTTGTTGATAAATTCGGCTGCACCGAGCTTGATGGAATCGACAACATAGTTGGTGTCACCATGCCCCGACACCATGATCACTTCTGGCCGATCCTCTAACTTGTTGAGTTTTTCAAGTACGTCAAGCCCGGTCATACCGGGCATCTTGATGTCCAGCAGGATCAGGTCCGGTTTCTCAGTGGTAACCATCTGGATACCCTCGATCCCGTCCCGGGCAGAGACAAAATCAAATTTGGGAGCCAAACCTTCTTTGAGAATCCAGGCTACCTTGGGGTCATCGTCGATTACGAGTATCTTAATTTTGTTCTTTGTCATAACTTTGTCATCCGTTTGCATATTGTATCGGCAACAAAATGCCTAAGATCAAGCCCCAATTACGGAATTATTGCGAGTTTTTCGCAACAGACTGCACGGTATTCACCTGGAATATGGGAAATAGAGCGTAAAAGTCGTCCCTTTTCCTTCTTCCGAAGCAACGTTCAGCGTCCCACTGTGGGCTGAGATGATCCGATCTACAACAGCTAAACCAAGGCCTGTCCCAGTATCCTTCGATGTATAATAGCGATCAAAAATCTTCGAGAGATTCTCTTTCCCGATGCCACAACCGGTATCGATTATCTTCAGGGCCAGGTAGTCCTGTTTTTTATGATCTGGTCGTTCTATAACGCCTATAACTTTCAGGTCTCCGCCATCCGGCATGGCATCAGTAGCATTCATAAATAGATTCAGCAGCACTTCCAGAATCTGGTTCTTGTTCACAATGACATCCCAGTCGGCATCAACGAATTCTGACTCAAACTCAATACTGTCACGGCGCAGATCGGGGCCGATCAGTTCAGCGGTACGGGCGACTATTTTCCTCAAGTCGATTTTCTCCGTCTCGTACCGATTAGGATTTGAAAAATCAACCAATTCCCGAACCAACTCATTGAGGCGGTGGATTTCGTCATTGGCGGATGCAAACAGCTCGGAATCGTTGGTGAGTTCGGGATGCTTCATTTTTAGAACCTGAAGAATTCCCTTGATCGAGGTCAATGGCCGTCTAAGATCATGAGAGATCTCCGAAATCATATTTCCCATCGTCATCAGCCGGGTAGCATTGAGCAATGAGCGTTCCTTCTCAAACAGTAGTGATGCTTGCGAAATGACAAGACGGGCCAGCGAGATATCATCCTCGCTGTAACGTATGTTGCTATCGGCGCCAATATAGAACACGTGCGCCAGCTCGTTGCCCCTGAATATGGGTATCGCCATAAAGGCCGCTTTGGGCTGAGGAAAGTTCCTCTTTCCCTCCAACTGAGCGGACACATACCCGGATAGTTCTTCTATATTCTGTAGATCAACCGTATCGGCATCAACGGGACCGATGTGTATCGAGTCGCCGGCGACGCGGCGCAGATCAATACCACCGCTTTCGGTAACTGGTAGATCAACCCGGCCGGAAATCCCGTGAGGCATGAGGGTTCGGGTGTCGACATCCCAATTGTACCAGATTGAATAGTCAATCGGAAAGACACGAACCAGTTTGTCAACCAGAGCCGCACGGAAGTGATTGAGCGATTGAAGACTCGGCAGTTCCTTACTCAACTCGTGGAGTATTTCAAACTCTACCAGCCGGCGACGGTTTTTCTCAAACTGGCTGGCATCATCAACAGCGATAGCTGCCTGCGAGGCAAAGGTAGTCAGGAGCCGCAGGTCATTTTCGGTGAAAGCTTCTCCGCTCTGCTTGTTGGCCATGTTGATCACACCGATTACTTTGTTCTTGATGCGGAGCGGACAGCACAGTAATGAAGCGGCACCGTATTTTTCTTTATTGATACGTCCAAATCGGCTGCTTTTTTCTACATCCTCGACTACCAAAGGTTTCCCATTAAGAGCAACTGTCCCGGCAATCGACTCCCCAATGGGCAGCCTGGTGGATGCAATGACTTCATCGTCAAGACCAATCGCGGCTTCAATACTGAGGTATTCTCCTCGCTCATCCAACTGCATAATAGACCCGACCTGGGCTTCAGTAACAGTAGAAGCAAGAACAACAATTTGCCGCAACAGGTCTTTGAGATTGGCTGTCGATCCGATTGACTTACCGGCTTCATAGAGGGCATTGAGTTCCCCCATACGGCGCTGAAGAATCATATTCGATAGTTTTAGCTCTTCGATCAATTGTAACCGGGCGAGATTGTTTCGGCGTTTCTCAAGCGCCCGGTTAACCGCTAACTCCAGATAGTTGAACTCCACCGGCTTAAGAAGATAATCGTAGGCTCCCCGGGCTACCGCCTCGATAGCGCTCTCAAGCGAGGCATAACCGGTCATCAGAATCACAGGAATATCGGAATCTGTCTCGCTGACCACCTGAAGAATATCCAGACCATCCATCTCGGGCATCTTTAGATCGGTAATCACGAGGTCGATCCGCTTGTTACGAATAAAGTCGGCGGCCTCTGTCGAACGCACAAAGGCCTTGACTTCGTATCCGTCACCGGTAAGAAGCGCCGATAGCGAATCGCACATCCGCACTTCGTCGTCGATTATAATAATTCTCTCAGCCATCTTGTTCATCACTCGGTTCGTGTTCTGAAATCGGTAGTTTGATTTCGAAACATCCACCAACTTTGGTGTTCTTATATGTTATCGACCCATCGTGGCGCTTGATAATACCATAGCAGACCGATAGTCCCAGTCCAGTTCCCTTTCCGGGTTGTTTGGTTGTGAAAAAAGGTTCGAATATTCGAGGAATAGCCTTCGCCGAAATTCCGGTACCAGTGTCACAAAAGTCTATAGTCAATTCTGAGCCACTCGCCACCAACTCAATTTCAAGCTTACCTCCGTTCGGCATGGCATCGCAGGCATTAATAATTATGTTTAGAAATACCTGTCTGATATTCTCCGGCGATCCCGCAAACAACGGATGCTCGGCAGGCAGGACCATGACCAACTCTATACCCAGCTTGTCTAATTGCCGGCTCATCAGTTCCAGAACTTCCTCCAGAATCGAGATAGCGTCAACCGGACTGAAATCATCTTTCACCGGTCGATAGAAGTCGAGCAACTGACGCACAATCCGAGCAATCCGATCAATTTCCTCACTGACAATCTCAGCATAGTTGCCGGCTTCGACATTCCCCTTCATTGCTCGTCGCAGCAAGAGCATATAGTTTATGATTATACCCAGAGGGTTATTTATTTCGTGAGCCACTCGGGCCGACATCTCCCCCAGGGCAGCCAGGCGCTCAGTGTTGACCAACTGCTGCTGCGCGGCACGTAACTGCTGGGTCGCTTCCTTCTCCGCCTCATACAAACGTGCATTCTCAATGGCGACCGAAATCTGGTTGGCCAGGATAGATAGAAACTCGGTGTCGTCGGAACTGAATTCATTGGCCGCAAATTTCTCAGAGATCAGCAGGAAACCGGTGAGCCGCGCCTGGAAAATCATAGGCACCGCCAGCCCCGAATGGAAAGCAGCCAAAAGCTTCTGCTCCATTTTATTGGCCGTGTCGTTAATGAGTTCATCAACCGCCACGGGACGGTTCAGCCTGGTAAGAAATACCGCCAGCTCGCCCTTGCCATCAATGAACTGGTCTGGATCAGGAAAGGGACCTGATCCCTTACCCTTGGCCATCACGTAATGGTCGGATCGGGAATCCTCTGGAAGAAAAATAGCCGCCTTTGAGGCACTGACCTGGGCCAGCGAAGTAAGAATGAATGAATCCAGAAGATTCTGGTAATTGAGCACCGAATTGAAATTACGGCTGATTTCAAAAACCGTATAAAGATCAAATATCTTCCGCTTCAACTGTCGATTGGAGGCGGTTAGTTCAGTTAGTCGTTCTTCGGGACTTGCCGATACCGGAGCCTGTTTCTTCGCCGATTCGTTAGCACCTGCGGCAATTACGTCAGCCTTCTCAGGAGAACTAGCTGACTCCAGCTTGTCTTCGGGCGTTACTTTATTGCGGCGCCGGCTATGTTTGTTCATAAGGACACAAATTTCTCGAAAAATTCACCAATAAGAAAATGTGAACCAACAATAGCTATTATATCGTCATCCTGACTGTTCTTCAGCACCCGACGGTAGGCCGTTCGGAGAGAGCGATAACGAATCATGGGCACACCGCGCCAGTTCAGGTTGTCACACAGCTCATCCAATTCGACCGAGCGCCGAGTGGCTAGAGGAACCAGGTGAAACCGAGAAGCAACTGTACCCAGAAGGTCGAACATCTTCTGATGCTCTTTGCGTTTGACAAAACCGGTGATAATGTGAGCCCGGCGACCCGGAAACCGGATTCGGAAAGCCTCAACAAAAGCCGTCACACCGCCCACATTGTGACAGACATCGAAAATCATCGGTGACCGACCACGACGGTTGACCACCTGGAACCTTCCCGCCCATTCGGCCCGCGCCAGGCCGGTCTTCACCGCAACTTTCGATATCTTCAGTCCAGTTCCCGACACTACCCCGGCCGCCTTGACCGCCAGAGCGGCGTTGCGTAGTTGGTGTCTCCCATAAAGACCTGGTCGCACACCAGCCACCGACCAGCCATTCGAGGTGAAATCCAGACGGTTCCTGGTCAGGTCGGTAGAAAAATCGGTTGGCGTCAACTGATGGTACGGCGCATCAAGCTGTCGGCATCGCTCCCGAATCACGGCCGCCGCTGTGCGAGACAAAATACCGGCCACGTGCGGCACTCCGGGCTTGATGATACCGGCTTTCTCACGGGCAATTTGTCGCAATTCCCGACCCAGTATCTCAACATGGTCCCGACTGATGTCGGTGGTTAATGTCAACTCTGGGTAAAGCACATTGGTAGCATCCAAACGACCGCCAAGGCCGGTCTCAATAACTGCAACGTCTACCCCTGCTCGATCAAAATAGTACAGCCCCATCGCGGTTATGACTTCAAAAAAAGAAAGCTTACGACGGCTCAGTTCAGTGCGAAAGCGATTAACAAAAGCAACCACAGATTGCTTGCGGATGAGCCGTCCATTGACCTGAACCCGTTCCCGAAGCGACACCAGATGAGGTGATGTAAACAGTCCGGTCTTGTAGCCCTGGGTGCGCAGAATTGAGGCCAGCATCGCCGCCGTAGAGCCTTTGCCGTTGGTCCCGGCTAGATGAATTGTCGCATAGTTGTTCTGGGGGTTGCCAATCAGGTCCAGAAAGGCTGTGATGTTGTCCAACCCCAATTTCATGCCAAAAAACTCACGAGAGAGGATAAATCGCTCGGCGGAAACATAGGTATGTTTCCGCATCATTTTCTCCACATGAATTTCAGCAAGGCGATAATAGTATCGCGGAGGTCCTTCCGATTAACGATCTTGTCAAGGAATCCTTTGTCCTGGAAAAACTCGGACGATTGGAACCCCTCTGGCAAATCCTGGCCAATCGTCTGCTGGATTACGCGCGGACCGGCGAATCCCAACAGCGCCTTCGGTTCGGCTATGATAACGTCCCCTAATGATGCATAGGAGGCCATAACGCCGGCCATGGTGGGGTTGGTCAGGACTGAGATGAAGGGGATTTTCTTCTCGTGAAGGACTGCCAATAAGGCCGATGTTTTGGCCATCTGCATCAGTGACAGAATACCTTCCTGCATCCGGGCACCGCCAGAACTGGAGACTATCACCAGAGGGATTTCCTGATTTATAGCTCTGTCAATCGCTCGGGCGATTTTCTCCCCCACGACCGAACCCATAGAACCGCCAATGAACTGGAAATTCATGATGGCAAATGATACCTCAAGACCACCCATAGTACCTATTCCTGAAATCACGCCTTCCGGCAGACCACTTTTCTGCTGGGCCGCCTTGATACGATCAGGGTACTTCTTGGAATCCTTAAACTTGAGTGGATCTCCACCGGTCAATTCACGATCGTATTCCTCCAGTTGACCGTCGTCGAGCAGCAGACTGATATACTTCTGGCTCGGTATTCGAAAGTGGAAATCACAGGTCGGGCAGACCCACAGAAGCTCTTCCATTTTCTTTCCATAAACGACCTCGCCGCATGATTTGCACTTGGACCATATCCCTTCCGGGATATTTCTTTTCTCCTGCGTCGGGAGACCTTGCTTTGATTTTCTAAACCATGCCATATACAATTGCCATCAATAGTCGATGTTCAGGTGACGAATCAGAACCAGAGCATCCTCGTTCGGACTATGATAATAGCCGGGACACCGACACTGTGTGTCGAAACCATGCTTATCATAGAAGGCCAGAGCTTCCTTGTTACTGGGTCGCACCTCCAATAGCACATACTCGCAACCACTCTTCGTTGCTCGACACAAGATACTTTCCAGAAGCCGTCGCGCAACCGATTTTCTTCGATGTTCAACCGCCACGGCAATGTTCGTCAAATGCATCTCGGCACCCAACACCGCCGAACAGGAATAACCGATAATGGTTTGACCGAGAACCATTACTTCACTGAACCAATCCTCTGCCCCTAGCTGGTCGGTAAAAGTTGACTGCGGCCATGCATCAGAGAATATTTGCCGCTCCAGAGCCATAATCTGCGACATATCCTCTACGGTCATATCGCGGATTTCAACGGACGGATCAGTCCTTTTGTTGGCGTTCTTCAAAGCGTATCTCTGCTTGTGATTTCTGAAGATACAACGGTTCCAGAATAGCGGGATCGGCGATTTCTCCCTTAAGTAACTTCTCTCTGCCCAAGTGCAGGAGATCGGCCGCCTGCCAATCAAGCTGGTCGGTATAGTCCACGACCGGTACTTCAGGATAACGCTCGTGAAGCAGAAACCCCATTGCGGCAACGGCATCATTACCTACGGTCTCGAACAACTGGTTGTACTTTACAACCCGTGCCAGTTCTTGCTCGCAATCCCCGTCCTTGACAGGCCCCACAATACACTCGTCTCGATTGAGTGGTATGACGACATGGACTGTTTCCTTCACATGCCGTAGCCGAAAAGCTGCAATTTCGAAAACGGTGACCGGTACAAGCGGGATATCAAGGGCGGTGACCATCCCCTTGGCGGCAGCCAGGCCAATACGCAACCCCGTAAAAGAGCCCGGTCCGACACAAACCACGATTCCCTCAAGAGCCGCTGGTTGTAGCGAGGCGGACTGAAATAGTTCACCGATCTTCTTTATGATGAACTGCCCGTGTGACCGCTCTGACTCTTCGTTCGATTGCACCAGCCGATCACCGCCAAAGGTCAGCCCCAGTCGCAGATAGCGACTGGAGGTGTCAATACCAAGTAATATTCTTGCGGAAACGTTATTCATTGTTCCCTGACCGCTATGTCTATCTCTCGTTGGTTGTCATCAATGATGCGTATTCTTACCCGGTAATACGGCAGGGGAATCAAGTCGCCGCCTTTCTCACCCCATTCCACAACCACGACCCCGCCCCGCTGCAGGTAATCATCCCAGCCGATTTCATTCAGCTCACTGACATTGATCAGCCGGTAGAGGTCAAAGTGGTACAGGTGCCGACCGCTGCCGGGGTATTCGTTGACAATTGTAAACGAAGGGGATTTCACGAGGTTCTCGTCGATTTGAAGCGCGCGCGCCAACCCACGCACAAAGACCGTTTTCCCGGCACCGAGTGGGCCGGTTAGCACCACTACATCGCCCGGTTTGAAAAAGAGTCCAATCTTTTCGGCCAGACCAAGAGTTTCATCTTCATTGTGTGAGATCACATTGAGAACCTGTCGCATCGTCTTACCTCGGAGTCAGCACCGCCAGCGGAACGACCATTTCTTCCAGTGAAATCCCACCGTGCTGGAACGAGTCCTGGAATTGGCGCACCATTTCGTTGTAATTGTTCGGGTATACGAAGAAGAAATCCTCCTTGGCAAGGATATAGGTTGTAGCAACGCCAAACGATGGCAAACGCCAAGCCTGGGGTTTCTTGATTAGAATGGAATCATTGGGATCGGATTTGAGATTGTCACCATACTTGTAGCGCAAGTTGGTCGAGGTTGATCGTTTGCCATGTGCCATTGTGCCACGGTGACAATGGACCGAACCATGATCGGTGGTTACTATGACAGTGTAATCCTGACTGGCAAATGCCTTCAGAATCGTGAACAATGGGGAGTGAATAAACCAACTTTTCATCAGGGACCGAAAGGCCGCCTCGCTGCCGGCAATCTCCCGAAGGATGACATTGCTCGAACGGCCATGAGCAAGGATATCAAGGAAATTAAACACAAAGGTAACCATGGGGCTGTTGTAGTAATCCGCAACTCGTTTGGCCACCGCCTCACCCTCGGTGTTGTTGAAAATCTTGACGTAACGGGGTTTTTGCTTCAGGCGAATGCCATTACGAGCCAGATTGTCTTCCAATAGGCGATCTTCCATCCGGTTGAGCGAACCTTCATCGTGACTTCCATAGTTGTCGGGATAGACGCGGTGTATTTCGTCGGGAAACAGTCCCGCGAACAAAGCATTTCGGGCGAACGGAGTAGCGCTGGGGAGCATTGAATAATAATAGTGCCGTTCAATTCCATAGTACTCCGCCAATAACGGCTCGACCAACATCCACTGGTCCAGACGCATGCAATCAACGACGATGAGACAAACCTTTTCCTTCTTCTTCAGTCGCGGCACTACATGCTTGCCAACAATATCAGGTGAGAGAACCGGACGGGTATCGCTATGAAGCCAGGGCTGGTAGTTGCTCTCAATCGACTTTGTGAACTCGTTGTTCCATTCCTTGCGTGTACCTGCCAGAGTCTCCTCCAGGCCGACATCGGCGTTGGCATCAAGCTCGAGATTCCAATGGGCCAGAATGCGTGCCGCATCGTACCAATCCTCCGGTTCCATCGGGCCGAACAATCGCTGGTTGAAGCGATTGATCTCCGTCATATAACGCTTCATGGAGGAGCCGCTGATAATCTTACGGGCATCCAGAATCCGCTTGATGACCAGCAGTACCTGAGACGGGATAACCGGTTTGACGAGGTAATCATCTATTCTCTGCCCGATGGCCTCGTCCATAAGGGTTTCTTCCTCCGACTTGGTGACCATCACGACCGGCAGGTGGGGATTGATGTCCTTGATTTCCTCCAGCGTGGACAGACCGTCTTTGCCGGGCATCATCTCATCGAGCAACACCAGATCAAACTGCCTGTCGCGGACCAACTCGATGGCATCATCACCGGACATGGCCGTCGACATCTCATAGCCGCGTTGCTCCAGAAAGAGGATGTGCGGTTTGAGCGAGTCGATCTCGTCATCGACCCACAGGATCTGCTTCTTATCTTCGTTTGATGCCATATTATCCCTTACTACCTGTGACTACCGGAAGCGTGATCTCAAACACTGTTTGCCCGGGCTGTGATCTCTTGAGTATAATTCGTCCGCCATGATATTCTTCCACAATGCGTTTAACAAGTGTCAATCCCAGTCCCCAGCCGCGCTTTTTCGTCGTGAACCCGGCCCTGAACACTTTGCGGGCCATCGCAGGCGAAATACCCGGACCGTTATCGGTCAGACTCACGATAGCAAACTTCCCCGATTGATCAAGCTCAGTCGAGATGTCGATCCGACCCGTCCTTGAGTCAACCGCCTGAATGGAGTTTTTGAGCAGGTTCTCCAGCGCCCAACTGAACAGTTCGGCATTGACACACAGAGGCGGTAATTTGTTCGTCTGTAAACAGATTGCTATCCCCTTGCCTTCAAAGGGCAGCCGGCGGCGATAATATTCGACCGTATCCAACACCAACTGATTCATATCACACTGGTTGACTTCCGGTACCGATCCGATCTGGCCGAAACGGTTTGCTATCCGATTCAGGCGTGTGATGTCCACCGACATGTTGCTCATGGCCTCCTTAAGACGGGCGTGTTCTTCATCACTGAGGTTCTCCGACAATTCCGCCTCGCCGGTCATCACCTCGACCCAGCCCATCAGCGAAGATATCGGCGTACCCAGTTGGTGGGCTGTTTCCTTTGCCATCCCGATCCAAATATGACGCTCTTCACTTCGCTTGATGTTCTGAAAACCAATGAAAGCAACCGCCAGAAAAGCCAGCACAATTCCAATCTCGATATACGGCATCAAAGTTAACTGTCGAATCGCAAGCGTATCGCCATAGCAGAAATAGCTAACTTCGTCTTCTCCGAACATCAAAGGTATAGCCCCGTTCCGTTCCATCATTTGTTGTGCTTCTTCTCTGAGGAGCTTAAGGTTCTCAGGAGAATAGTCGGTGGGAGAGACACCATCGATATTGCGCCAGTGGATTGGTTCATTGTCCCCATCGAGTACGATAATTGGGAAATCCGCTTTGACAATAATCTCATCGAATATGAACTGGAGTTCCTGTCCTGAAGTTGGCGAGTTGGCCGCCATCTGCCACATCTTGACATACTTGTCAACCTGTGAGCGAGTGCCGATCTTAAGTTGTTCGATTACTTCCAGAGTGTACCAGATGAAAATGACCGATATGATCGCCACTCCGAGCAACAGAAACACCTTGAAAAATGTCGACTTGCCTATATAAAGTCGATCCACCAGCCCTGATCTGCTCGCGTTCTGTGCCATCAGCCTATCTTGTCTGCTCCACCCATGTACGGACAAAGGACTTCTGGGATTGTAACCGTGCCATCTTCGTTCTGATAATTCTCGAGGATAGCCGGGATCAATCTCGCCAGAGCTACACCTGATCCGTTAATCGTGTGAGGGAAAAGTACTTTCTTGTTCTCGTCCCGGAACCGGCAATTCATCCTTCGCGCCTGAAAATCCTCGAAATTGGAAATCGAGGAAATCTCCAGCCAGCGTTCCACACCAGGCGCCCACAACTCCAGGTCATAACAACGAGCCGCCGCAAACGAAAGGTCACCGGTGGCCAGGTCGGCGACTCGATACGGCAATTGCAACTCCTGAAGTACTTTTTCCGCTTGGGCGGTCAAGCTGTCGTGTTCGTCATAAGATGTCTCCGGGCGCACGATCTTGACCAGCTCGACTTTGTCAAACTGATGCACTCGCATCATCCCGCGAGTATCCTTGCCGGCCGCCCCCGCTTCACGACGAAAACATGGCGTATGGGTCACCATGTATACCGGCAACTGCTGATAATCGAGAATCTGCTGCTTGAATATATTCGTCAGCGGAACTTCGCCGGTTGGTATCAAGAAGAGGTCATCATCTTCGCAAGCCGTCTTGTACATATCCTCTTCGAGCTTGGGCAACTGACCCGTTCCGAACATTGTGTCGGTTGTGACGACGTAAGGCACCGTATATTCGACAAACCCATCAGCGGTGTGCATATCGAGCATGTAACTAATAAGCGCCCTCTGCAAACGCGCCCCCAATCCGCGCAGAACAAAGAAACCCGACCCGGATATACGCGCCCCGGCGGCCAAATCAAGGATGCCCAACTTCTCCCCTACCTCCCAATGTGGTAGAACCTTGAAATCTCTTTTGGGAATCTCTCCCCAAGTCCGCACGACCACATTGGTCGACTCATCGACTCCAACCGGCGCATCTTTGTGGGGAAGATTAGGAATCCAGGCCAACGCCTTGCGGAGCTTGTCGTCGATCTCCCGAAGCTGCTTATCCAACGATGCAATTTTCTGTCCCACTTCACGCATCGCGGCCACTGCTTCGTCGGCCGGCTCACCAGCTTTTTTCTTCTTACCGATTTCTGCTGACGCCCGATTGCGTTCGCCTTTGAGGGCTTCGCCCTGTTTGATGAGTTCGCGGCGGTTGGCATCCATCTCAAGGATGGCGTCAATATCGGATTTATCGTTTTTTGTAGCGATCCCGGCTTTTACAGCCTCAGGGTTCTCGCGTATCTGTTTCAGGTCAAGCATTCTATTTCCTGTCTGGTCTACACTGTTTCTTAGTCAGTGATACGTCTATAGTTCCAGCAATTATATGGAATTGAATACTCCAAGTCAAAGACAGCTTGAGGGGGGCACATTGTCTCACAACAGAAGTAGCCCAAAAAAGTGTAGGGAAAACACACTATACCTCGTCTACCAAAAGAAACAGCCACTCCTCGGTATGAGAAGTGGCTGTTCCAATCTACTCTATTCTATCTGTCCGCAGTTTCTACGGGCAATCCGCCGGTGGTGGACCACCAGTGAACAAGTATGCGACCAGATGGGTCAAATCAGCTATATTGATCTCACCATCGCCGTTTACGTCAGCTTCTTCCATGCAGGGTGGAGGTGGACCACCAGTGAACAGGTAGGCCACAAGATAGGTCAGATCAGCAATATTGATTTCATCGAGCAAATCGTAGTCGACA
>JAHOYZ010000018.1 GCA_019038695.1 Candidatus Zixiibacteriota bacterium | reverse complement strand
AAAAACTACCGGTCCAGGTTTCGCGATTGGTGCCGGTGACGGACAGATCAAAGGATGCCAGGTAACCATCCGGGGCGTCAGCCGCTACCATAAATGCAAAGCCGTCCGCGATGTATATAGTAGCATCGTTGCCCTCGATAGTGCCGTAGGCTTCGGTATTGTCAGTAATAGTGATCTTGGGATCGGTGGAGGAAATCGTGGCTACCACGTCGAGGGCCGCATCGGGGCCCACGTTCTTGAGTTCGATGCCCAGAAGAATATTCTCGCCGGCTTCAAGAATATCGTTGTTATTGCCCGTGACGTCATTCGTCTGAGCGTCCTCGAACATCACATAGGCGCCTTCGGGAGAGATCACCAGCAGGTTGGTCTGATATGGTTCACCGTTGTAGGAAGTCACCGTCAGAGTGAGTTCATCACCCGGAAGAGGCATTTCGTCAAATGTAATTGTAGCGATGCCAGCTCCGTTGGAGTAGGCGCGACCATAGATGACACCGTCCTTGTACAGGGCGCACAAAGCACCCTCAACACCAACGACTGTAACCGGGAACTCGGTCGGGCCGAAGAGGATGACGTCGTCGTGATCGATCGTCATCGGAGCTGGAGTATTGCTCCAGACCATAACCGATGGATCGCCAAAAATGTGCCAGGTGTTGTACATATCAACCCCACCACTGCCGTTGATGTCGATCATCTTACAGGAGCCGTTGAAACAGAGGCCACCGAAGGTGAACATCTCATCAGCGACCAGCAGGTCAATGCACTCATCCTCGGCATCCATTGGCGGATCCCAGGATTGGTTAATCGACGACATGTAGGCGCCGATGGCTCCGGTAGGAATGTCGCCATTGGTGGCCCGAAGCCAGGCCTCACCGAAACAGGTGTAGCTGCTAAACTGACCATTGACACAAGCCACACTGAAGATGAAGGGGAGCATGTTATTATTGGTCAATGCGTTGACATTAGTATTGCTGAACCCGCTACTGCCCCAGGAGGTAGTACTGCCGTGCCCGCAGTAGCTAACTACTCCTCGGCCGTCGTTGAGAGCCGCACTGACCATTGATGACGTGGCTGAGGGATCGTAAATCTGGTCAACATGAGTATAATTGTAAGCCAGGAGCTTGTCGCGGATTAGGTCCATGTGTTCGTTGTCATATTCGCCATTGTGGCCCGGTCCCTGGTCGGATGCAACGCCTGTACCTTTGTGGAACCAATCGCCCGCAGGAGGGTTGGTTTCATACGTGACAGTTCTCTCGACTTGTGTTTGCACGTGTGCTGAGTTTTCAGCCGAGAACCGGCCTACGAAAATATCGGGATAGCTGTCGCTGCCGGCCACCTTGGCGTAGGACGGGTCGGATGACCCACCGGACGCTGATGGCGTAGCAACCTGAGCCGCATCACCGACAAGCAATACATGCGCTAGATTGGTCGAGTCGTAGAAACCCTGTATGAAGCTGGCAATGGCAGTGCTGTTATTGGGAATGGACGAGACATTCACTATCGTGGTCTTGATCCCCTTCTGGCGTTTCCACTCAACCAGCGGAGCCATGTCGGCCGCAAAAGCGTCATACGTAATAATCAGCAAGTCGCCGATCTCACCGACGGGTGCATATTTCGACCCGTCCATACCGTAGTTAATGTAACGACGGCTGTACAAGAGATCAAAATCAGACATGAGGCCGTGTTCGGTGCGATCACGAGACAGCACATTGTATTCGCCTACTCCAGCGCTAACAACCTCAACCGTAACGGAGGTGTAGACTCTCAAAGTCTGGTTGTTGGGGTTGTACTGGAAGGCGTTGAAATCGATAACCGTGCCGCGATAGTCTCTCTGGATATGCGGCTCGCGAATAGAGATGGTCGTTGCCGGATACCACTCAGAATCCGTGTAAACAGGTCCGAAAGTATGGGGTACCTTGGCTGGGTTTACAGTACGTAGAAGATTTCCCTTTGAGGGGACAACCGGTGTATTGGCATAATCCTCGTATATCGCCGATAGGATATTAATTTCCATGCGGGCGTCATCGGGGATGATAATGCTACGACACAAGCGAGGGAGCGCCGGAGCACCGGCTTCCATCAAATTGCTCTCGTCACCGCAGGTAATGGAGTAGTATGTGTCATCGTTAATCAAAACGGCGTCTCTGTTGAAGTCATTGATCTCAAAGCGTACGACCGTCCTTGTGTCGCTGGACTCTTCTACAATGACATTGACCGCATTAGAATCTGCCAAACCAATTGTGGTCATTGAGACCAGCAACAAAGCTGTCAATACGATCGTTATCAGAATCTTCTGCATGTAAACCTCCGTTTGCGCGTAACCTACTCCCCCGACCGTCAGGCCGGGGGAGCGTATCTATAATATCATCATCTGATCAATTCACACTACTCAGTGGCAGATCGGAGGTGGTCCTC
>JAHOYZ010000017.1 GCA_019038695.1 Candidatus Zixiibacteriota bacterium | reverse complement strand
CTTCGAATCCAGAACTGGATGCCGGATCAAGTCCGGCATGACAAACCTACAACATCCATACCACTCGTTTACGCTTCTTGTTCAACCTTGAACCGAGCGACCATTTGCTGCATGCCTTCCGCCTGACGGTTTAGCTCTTCCGCTGCCGTCGCTGACTGTTCGGCTCCGGTGGCCGACTCTCTGGCGATTGAGGCTACGTTCTCAATGTTCTTGGAAATCTGCTCAGCAGCTGAAGACTGTTCCTCAGAGGCGGTAGCCATCTGCTGAATCTGGTCCATAACGCTTTGCGACATATTGACGATTTCAGTCAGGCTGTTGCCTGCCTTGTCGGCCAGTTCCCGACCTTGATCGACTTCCTGAACACCTGTTTCCATCGAACCAACGGCTTCTTCGGTCCCCTGCTGGATACCTTTAATCATACCGGTAATCTCACCGGTCGCCTTGCCCGTGCGCTCGGCCAGTTTTCTGACCTCATCAGCTACGACGGCAAAGCCGCGTCCCTGCTCTCCGGCGCGAGCCGCTTCGATAGCGGCATTAAGAGCCAGGAGGTTGGTCTGGTCGGCGATGTCGTCAATCACGCTGATGATCTCACCTATCTGATCGGCGGACGTGGCCAGTTTAGCGATAGACTCGGCTGATTCACGAACGACATCAGCGATGCGCTGCATGCCCTGGATCGTCTCGTTGACAATCTGTCCACCATTGGTGGCGTTGTCAGAGGCAGCTTTGGCGCCTTCGGTAGCGTCACCAGCATTCCTGGCGGATTCTACGATGGTGGCAGTCATCTCTTCAACCGCCGTCGAGACCTGGGTTACCTGATCTGTCTGATCCTTGGCACCGCGGGACATCTGCTCTGACGAGGAGGCTACTTCTGTAGCAGCTGAGACGAGTTGAGTCGAGTTGTCACCCATCTGGCGCACCATCGTGGTGAGATTGTCTGTCATCTTCGCGAGCGAAGCACCGATCTTATCCTTGGCCCCGAGAGTATCCTCGATGGCTCCAACCAGCACACCGATCTCATCCTTCGAATCTATGTTAAGGCTCTCTATCTCAGATTGAGAGATTTCCTGCGTCAGGTCATTATTTGCAATGGAATCGACGACACCGACAAACTGATCAAACTCCTCATTCATTTGCTGGGTCAGCCCTACAACCTTGTCTACAGGTTTGGTGATACCCCGGGTGATAATCCAGGCTGCAACAAGACCGATGACGACGGCGATCAGGGACAGAATCAACATGATACTAATCGATGAATTGATCGTTGTGTTGGTCTCGGCCGTGGCTGTCTCAGACTGGTTAGCGAAATGTTCTTTAAGAGCGACCAGATGCTTCTGCGTTTCAGTCACGGCGGCTTTGGTTTCGTTGTCGAAAGTAGCCTTCGCAATTGCCTGCTTCTCCTCCGTCTCGTTAATCCAGGAATAGGTCTGATGGTAAATCTTCTCAAGTTTTGTCAGGATGGGCAGGGTCTCTTCATGATATATCTTCTGAGCTTCGTTCCAATCGCCGGCTTTCTGCATCAGGACCATCTTCTGAGCCGATTCATGCAGGTGCTTGTGTGGCTCCTCCCACTGTTTCAGCAGCTCTCCAAACTCCGGATCGTCAGCCTGGTAAGAATAATACCAATGGCCGAACGCACACTTGTGTGGGTCCAGCCCGCCGTTGAACGTGGTTTCGGTCAGATTAGAGTTGGCCACATGCTTGACCCAGTTGAGGTGATCTATCCAACGTTCACCCAGTAGCGACTTCAACTCTATATCGAAGTCGACATACTCTTCACCGATTTTGATCGCCGAGGCGTGTAATCGGTGATGCGGCTCAGCCATCTGGTCCAGAATCGCGGCTAATTCCGGATCATTGGCCTTCATGGCCCGTACTTCATCCGAATACATCCATTTGCCAAGGCCGCACTTGTGGTCGTCTGTCTGGACGGTAACTTCGGTGACTTCGTCATTCACGAACAGATCCGAAAGACTCGCCATCCACTTAAGGTGGTCAACTTCCTTTTCAATACTGAAAGCCTGATTGGCGCAGGATTGCTGGGCGATTGTAGTCTGTCCGTCGATGCTATTGAAGCTGGTGTAGTTGTAGATACTGACTACTGCCAGCAGAGCCAAAACGACGCCGAAACCCATACTGAGTTTCATGCCGATTTTCAGGTTCTTGAACATGTTAACTCCCTCCCTAAAACGGTTCTTAATGTGTCAATTCATCATTCCAGTTATAGTTAGCTTTCAAGTCGCTAAAACACGACCTGGAATCTAGCCACAAACTCATTATTCGCAACTGACGTACTTTCCTCGGTGTTGATCTGGTAGTTCAGTTGAAGTTTAGTGTACTTGCTATCGACAAACAGATTAGTACCAAATGTAATCCGATTTATTCTATTGTCATTAACGTCGAGGTCCGCATCGTATTGTTCGTAACGTGCCAATAGCTGAATCTTCGGCAATATGGTCCACGATGTTGGGATTGAATGTCCGGCCAGCATGTACCAGCCAGCTTTTTTCTGACCTCCTATCTTCGATCGGATATACTCGAAGGAGACAGTTTCGCGCCACCAGACCCACTTCAGGGTGGCACCAATGGCGTCAATGTTCTGTGCGGCCGATCCGAGCTCGTTGGTCTTGCCTACAATGAGATTGGGCGCAACGGTGAACATATCCGCCAACATGAATTCCGATCTTAAGGCAAAATTCTTGTGATTGTTGCCATCGGATGTATTGATACCAGCACCATTGTACAGACCCATAGTAGCCTTGACACCAAACATTCTGGATGGCTTAGCTCTGAAGCTGATATTGGCACCAATGTCGATACCGGTTCCGAGGCTCTTTGCCATCGACCCGTTCACGAATGGAGACGCGGCCGGCGAGGACAGGAATTCAGAGCCAAAAGGCGGCTTAAGCTGTCCCATTGAGAATGACCAGTTCTTCACCGGTGAGAACGTCAGATACCCGAGGATCAGTTTTGGAGCTGTAGCAAATTCGCCGTGTATAACCACGTTGGCATATTGATTGATCGATCCCTGGAACATCAGACGAGCCATCTTGGACTGAAATGACGATGTCTCGTCCTCACCTCCCTGGTGGTAGTAGTGCTGGTGCACAATCCCGCCAAGTGAAATATCTCCGTGCCCGATAGATGCCGAGTTGTTGGTGGTACCAGTCTTGCTCGAAGAATTGCCCTCAAGGGAAGTCTGTAGTTCGTCTAATCGATTGGACAGTTCAGCCAATTTCGGATCGGCTTCAGGAGACACATAGAAACCTTCGTCATCCAGTGAGGCATACTGCGCTCTGGTCTCACCAACTTCTGTGCGTAGCAGACCCAGTTCAGACCTGAGGAATGCAATATCCTCAGCGACTGCCAGCAGGTCTGATTCAGACACTGCTACTTCGGTCTTGGCTGTCTTCAGCTGCTGGACTTCGCTTTGCAACACTTTCACATTCAGAGCCAACTCGATCAGCATAGCCTCGTTTTCGGCTCCGGCGCTTCCCGACGGAACGCCCTTCATCTCCTGCCGCAAGTCGGCGATTTCCTGTTTGCGTAACTCGGCTTCTTGTTTGACCATCGATTGCAGGTTGAGTTCGATCTTGTCAATTGCCTTAAGCAGCGCATCGAAATCCTGCGCGGTCGCAGTGTTTGAGGCGCCAGCGACGAGCAACAACACCATGCTGATCACCAGTCCCAAGCCAAGTTTTTTCCCGATTTTGAAAATTTTAAACATACACTCTCCCCCTCTAGTAAATCTATTGTTTAGAACTCAATAATTACTCTTTATTGATTTGATCGGAGATTATGGGACTGACTGGAGGGAGTATTCCCGGACATCTTCTTGATATAGAGTATATCCGGTGGAATCAGTCTGGCTCGGGAGAACTACTTGCTTTTGACTGCCTGCAAGTGGGAGACAAGATTGGTTTTGGTACCGGCAATACCCAGTTTACGGCGGATTTTCTTACGTTGCTGTTCGACTGTCCCCTCAGAGGTGCAGAAGACACCGGCAATCTGTTTGGATGTCCACCCCTGTCTGACCATGTTGCATATCTCGAATTCGCGTGGTGATAGATTGGTGTGCGACTCCTCCAGTTTTCCGATAGTTGGCTCCAAAAGGTCACCCAGTGCCCTTCTCAGGAGGCCAGCAAGATGCTCATCATCGCCGCTGAGCCTATCCGTGATAATCTGCAGCAGCGGTTGTACGATACGGTTCACGTTGGATTGTAGCAGTTGTTCGGTTTCCTGCTTCTGTGTTTCGATCTGCCCCAGCACCTCCTTGAGAGCGACGTTCTTGCTTTCCAACATGCTTCGCTCGGCTGCAAGGACTTCGTTGGTTTTATGAAGTTGCTCCTCGGCTCGTTTTCGTGCGGTGATGTCCAGAGAAAAACCTATGATACCAATAATATTGCCCGCGGAATCTCGGTACGGAATCTTGTCGGTCTGAACCCAGTAGGTGTCATCACCTGCGACCAACGGCTCTACGATGTTTCTCTTGGGCACTCCGGAGTTTATGACCTCAAGATCATCCTGCCAGTAACGTTCAGCATTCTCCGGAAAAGTCTCAAATGCTGTCTTGCCCTCGATTTGTTCTCTGGGAAGGCCAGCGGTGTCGACCAATCCCTGGTTTACTCGGATGAATCGATTTTCCTTGTCCTTGTAGAAAATGAGAGCTGGGACTGAATTGAATATGATATCAAGCTCTTCCTTCTGCCTTTCCTGCATCTCCTCGGCCTGTTTGCGCTCAGTGATATCACGACCATTGACCACGAACCCTCTAGTTGAATTGTCAGAGCCAAGATACGGGTCATAAGTGATTTCCATGAACCGTTTCCCGAGAATCGGGAAGTCAAACCAGTCCTGATAGCGGACTTCAATACCCTGCAGGCACTTCTCAGCATTTGGTCGAATTACTGTTTCAAAAATCGTGTCGCCGAAGACATCAGGCACTGTTCTGCCAACAAGTTCTCTATTGGTCTTACCAAAGGCCTCCGCGTATTTCTCATTGACGGCTAGGTAGACGAAGTTCTTGTCCAGAAGGGCCAGCATATCGTTGGAGCTGGAGACAATACACTTGTATTGCCACATATGCTCTTCCGCTTCCATGTGCCTGGTGATATTCGTGAAGCACTCAATGATCCCAATCAATACACCGGCGTCATCTCTGAGAGCGGTGGCCGAGACTATGTAGGTCAGCCTGGAACCGTCAGGACTTTCTTTTTCGACCTCAAACTCGATCAAGTCCTTACCGTTGATGATTCGTTTCAGCGGACAGTTGTCAGTACCACAGGACTTGCTCGGAAAACATTCACGGCACTTCTGACCGATAGCTTCATCTCTGCTCATTCCGATCATTTCGCAGAATCGATCATTGACATGTTTGGTGCGATATTGGGTGTCGATTATTATCATCCCATTGGCGGTCGAATTGAAGATTCGCTCCCACTGGGCGGAGTTGAACCGGTTTG
>JAHOYZ010000016.1 GCA_019038695.1 Candidatus Zixiibacteriota bacterium | reverse complement strand
AAAAACTACCGGTCCAGGTTTCGCGATTGGTGCCGGTGACGGACAGATCAAAGGAAACATTGTCACCATCCTCTGCATTCGGTGACACGGTGAATAAAAAGCCGTCGGCGATAAACTCGGTGCCGTCATTGCCTGGGATGCTGCCGTACGGCTCGATGTCGTCTGTGATCACAGTGATGTTGGGATCGGTGGAGGAAATCGTGGCCACCACGTCGAGGGCTTCATCGGGTCCAACGTTCTTGAGTTGTAGCCCTAGAAGAATACTCTCGCCGGCTTCAAGGATACCGTTGTTATTGCCCGTGGCATCGTTGGTCTGGGCACCATCGTAGACAACATACGCTCCGTCCGGCGCGAAAAGCTGCACCGTCGAAATATACGGTTCACGGAACTGGCATGTCACCACGATGTCCGCTGTGGCAGGAGCTGAGAACGGAACGAGCTCAACCTCGACCTGTCCGGAAACATCGACATAACCCGCTCCATACAGAACACCGTCCAATGAAACACCAACGTACGAGCCGGGGTCAGCCTGGACAGTTATGTTTGTTGATGTGAACACTAAGGCGCTGGGGTGAGTAACAATGTTAACCGATGGTACACCCATGTAAGTCATGACCGAGGGATCACCCATTAAGTGATAAATCTGCCAGTAGTAGGCGGTTCGTGAGCTACCGGCCTCGGTAACAGCCATGTTACCGGCAAATATCATTGCGCTGTTGGAGACGTGGTGATCGCTGACAGCTTCGCCGTGGTCGTGGAACGTGCCGTCATACGCACCCAGTCCAGTCTGCTCGTAGGTTGGACCGGCCGCGACGATTGGGCCGTTACCAACGCCCCACCAATAGTCTTCGTCCCAGTAGGTGGAGTTGGTGCCGCCGATATACCCAATACCTCCGCCACCATCTCTCTGTAAGAAGGCTTCACCGAAACAGGGCGAGCCTTCGCTGGCACCAAAGGTATTTGCCAGACAGCAGTTGCCGATACCCAGTAGCCACATATGGTCGTTGGTCAAAGTGTCTGCGTCGGAAACACTGAAGGATGGATCGGCCTGACCGTAATGACTGCAGTGAGCCGTGTAGTTCATGAACCCCACGCCGTCTGACACAGATTGAATGATGTCGCCCGATGCACTGGGTTCATCGGAGGCTGGATAGAGCCATACATGGGGAGTGATACCGTGAGCGGCATTGAAATACTGGGTCGTACCATAGTTGATTTGCCCGTTGCCATAGGTCGGGGCAGCACCAGCATCAACGCCGGCGATTAATGTAACTTCTTCGAGATAGCTTGGGTCCGGCATCAGGTACTGCTCGTATTCCAGCGTCTTATCAATCTGAGGCTGGAGTAGGTCAGTGGTTTGAGCGGAAAAGCGGCCGTAGTAGATTTCCGGGAAGTTGTCACCGGTAAATTCACACATCCACAGATCTGAGATGTGGCCGCTGTAGCCGGTATAGGCCGGAATCTGCTCGTCATCGCCCACAAATAACACAAACGATGGAGCCGGATCTTCGGGAGTGCCATCGTTGTAAAGACCCTGTAAGTAGGTCTTTACCTGCGCCGTTGTGGAGCCGATGACGTCAGTGTAGTCAACGACGACATTAAATCCTTTTTTTGTTTTCCATTCAATGAATGGTACCAACTGATCCTCAAACATGCGATCGGCTACGATCACATACTTGACCGGATACTTGGTCAGGTCCGCGCGTGAATCAGTCTGCTGCTCGCTGTAGTTGGAAATCTTGCTATACACGCTTTCGAAATATGGTGAGTGTAATTTGCGCTGCATCTCTTCAGTCATTGCCCAGTCGGCGTTTTCATAGGTCACTGAAACCTGAACATTCTTATAGACTCGGATAACGTTGGTGACAGGATTGTACTCGACCGGTGAGATACTCACCAATCCTAGATTGACGGCTCGCATCGTTCCCAGAACCTCAGCGTGGGCGAGAGGCAGTGTATAGAACTGATTCTGTTCGTATGTAATTCTGTTGAACTCAAACGGAATAGATGCCGGATCGTCAGATTTCGAGACTGACGGTTGGGTTGGCATCAAAGGTGCAGTAAGTCCCAGATCGCTGAAAGATACCTCTTCTACTTCGTAGCTGAGAACATCAACTTTCAGCTCACAACCGAAGGGAATTGAAATCAATCGGTTAAGGGTGGGCAAGCTTGGATTACCAAGTGTGTGTGTGCGTGCGCACCCCTCAAATGACAACAGGTTGAAAAAGCCCTCGGGCGTCGATACTTCGGAAATCTGTAGTTCCCCAACTCCCATTTCGACAATGATACCGCCTTGTCCCTGGTCGGTCACCATTGCATGCGTTGATGCGTCTTCCAATGTGACCAGTTGATTTGATGATGCTGATGATGCCAGACAAAAGCTGGTCAGCAGTGCAATCGTTAGTAGTCCTCTCACATGTACCTCCGCAAGATGGTAAGAATATGTGGTGATTGTACGTTGTTTACGATCTGATGACAGAAACAAACAAAGTTAGACATTTTGCTCGCTACAAGTAGTAGTATTACAGAGAAGTATAAGTTACTTCTATCATTATAAGCATATTTTTGTTGAAAACATAGTAAAAAATGTATCAAAAGTACTGTGGTTCGCTTCTTTTTCATTTTTTTCGTGAGCTGCGTTTGTTTCTGTTGTCTGAAGTTGACAACATGGACCCGCGTAGGGTTTCTTGGTTAGACGGTACCCTTAAGGAACTTCCTACCGGAAGTCTCGTTTGATTTCCCAAGTCGGGCATAGCCCCTTCGCTCGTAACGGATTATGTTGGTTAATTAATGGATATGGTAATTCTACTGGATCCAGTACCAGCTTGACAAGAGTCTTTTTCGATCTCTTTTTGTCAGCTGAAAGAAAACAGGAGTCAGTCCTTTGAAATTCAGAAGTCGATACATATCCGCCCCATCCGTGTTCGCACTGGGTGTGTTGCTGTTGCAGGTTCTTTTCTTCCAGGTATGGCGGTTGGTCTTGCTATTCAAACTATCTGACCTGACTATCGATGTCCCGGGTTTGATATTATTTCAGTCCTTTTTCCTGGGGACACGTTTCGATCTGGCCATCGCTGCGTATGTAGCCGCACCGCTATATCTTATGAGCACAATCCCCAGGTTCAAAATCACTCACAACAAGGTAGTACAGAAAATCTGTTTGGGTTTCCTGATCACTGTGTCGGCCATTACGTTCTTCATCCACCTGGTTGATATTGAGTTTTTCCTTTTCTTCAATTCCCGGCTCAACGGGAGTGTCTTACAGTGGTCAGACACGCCGGGATTCATGTTCTCCATGGTCTGGCAGACTTATCCGGTTGTTTGGTATCTTGTGCTCTACTCAGTCCTTCTATCTCTGTTCATCGCAGCAGTTCACAAGCTTTTGCGTTGGGTGACCGCGTGGGATAGTCGCACAACGATTTTGGTAAACCTGTTATGGATTCCGGTCACGTTTGTGGTTCTCGGAGTTCTAGCACGTGGACGGATCGAGGAAAAAGCACCCTTGACGTGGGGGCTGGCCTATTTTTCCGAATACGACGTAGCTAATCAACTGGCTCTCAACCCAACTTTCACTTTTCTCCGGGACGCTGTTTACGATGTCGGTAGCAAGCAGAACACAGCCTCAACGATGGAGGCCATCGCATTCCCCGAGGTTGATTCGCTGGTGCGTGTACTCACCGGTCGCTCATACGTTGCGGCAGATTCGTCCACGTTACGCCTTCATCGGCGAGTTGAGTTCTATTCTGAAAATGACAATCCCCCCAACGTCATTCTGATTATCATGGAATCGTTCGGAGCAAGTCGGATCGGTGTTCTTGACAATCGCTACTCCTATGATCTCACTCCGCATTTTGATGTCTGGTCTCGTCGAGGAACACTCTTCACGGACTTCTATTCCTCGGGGAGTCACACCTACTCAGGGTTATTCTGTACTCTTTATGGCTATCCGCTGATTTTCGGCAAGTCGGTCATGAAACAGGTTACGGGGCAAAACAGGTTCTGGGGGCTGCCATCGATCCTTCTCGAACACGACTACGAGACTCTTTTCTTTACGACCCATGATCCGCATTTCGACAACATGCAAGGATTCCTTATCTCCAACGGGATGCAGCGCATCTTTTCTTTGGAGGACTACGACTCATCGGAAAAGTTGAGCACACTCGGTGTTCCCGACCATGTGATGTTTGATCGTGCCATTGAAGAACTTGGGGCATTGGGCGAAGAACGGTTCTTTGCTACTCTGCTCACTGCCTCCAATCATGGACCCTGGCTTGTACCAGATGTTCCCTACGGACCCTTGCCCGAGGAAGAAGATGACAGGTTGCGTTTGAATGCTTTCAAATATTCAGACTGGGCGCTGGGGCGGTTTATAGCTGCGATTGCCGATAATCCCCGTTTTTCCAATACCCTGATTGTCGTCACCTCCGATAACGGGATGCTCTACCAACCGATGGGAGACATGGATCTTACTCAATATCACATCCCGTTATTGATATTGCACACCGATTCTCTGGATGAATCCTCGGGGCGACAAATCTCGTCTCTGGCAAGCCAGATTGATATCCTTCCGACAGTCATGGGACGAGTCAGGTTGGAGTACGATGACTACTCCTTTGGGCGTGACCTTCTGGACAGCTCCGAGACCGGGGTGGAATACGCCCAGTTCTCTGATTGGCTGCAAGTCGGTTATATTCAGAATGACTATTACAACATAAGTCGCCTTGACGGACCACAAGCGCTGTACCGGATTGATCCCGCCACGGGAAGAATCGAGTCCCCAGTCAATTTGGTTGATTCGCTGCCGGAGATGGCGATAGAGTACAACCGTAAGGCACTGGCCATCTTCCAGCGTGCCTACTACAATATGCTGTTGCCAATGAGTGAAAACGGGGCTGATTCGCCTGAGCACAGATAGACCGGAATTCCGGCAGTTGCTTAATTATGATGGTTGCAACCATCGAAAGGTTTGCAAAAATCACCATCTTTGACTATCCTATCCGGGCCAGCCAATGGCTGTTTGTTGCCGATAGTAGTTTTTGCCCTGATGGTTTGGAAACTGAATTGTGTGGAGTAGCGTGGAGTGAAGCAATCTGATAATGTCACCGCCGGAGCCGACACCGTGGTCAGTTCCGAGATAAACTACAATCGCACTATGCAGCAGGTAGGCTTTGTCCCCAGACAAGAGGCCACTCTCGACACATACCGGAAGCTGGGTTTCAAGTGCGGTCTGGAAATCCACCAGCAGTTACTCACCGCTTCCAAGCTGTTCTGTCGTTGTCCAGCTGGAATATATCAGCGCGGTGACGACTATGATGCCGAGGTGATTCGTCACATGCGCCCCACTCTCAGCGAGATGGGCGAATACGACGGCACCGCCCTGATGGAACGCAAGACACGCAAGAATATCTTTTACCGCCTCAAGTACGAAACCGCCTGTACTTATGAAGTCGATGATACGCCGCCATTCAAGATCGACCCCGAAGCACTGGAGATTGCGATTGAACTCGGGTTGCTGCTGAAATCCAGCATGGTCGGTGAACTTCATATCACCCGCAAGCAATACCTCGACGGCAGCATCCCGACCGGATTCCAACGCACGGCGATTGTTGGCATTGAGGGAGAAATCCCGCTCTGGGAAAAGAAAGTTCGTATCATCCAGCTCAGTATCGAAGAAGATTCCTGCCGTGAGGTTTCCGATATTGGTCATGATCGTGTCTATACTACCGATCGACTGGGGATGCCTTTAGTCGAGATGGTTACTTATCCTGAAATGTTGACTCCGGACGAAGCTGCCGAAGCGGGTCAGTATCTGAGATTCCTGGCGCGCAGTTCCGGTAAAGTTCGTACCGGAATTGGTGCTGCCCGGCAGGATGTCAACGTGAGCGTCACAGGGGGAACCAGGGTCGAGATCAAAGGTGTGGCGCACATCGCCTGGATTCCGGAACTGACCCATATTGAGGCGTACCGCCAGAAGGCGTTGTTGGCCATCCGACAGGAACTTCAAGAACGTTTTGGCGACGCCACCAAATGGAAAATGACTCATGCCGACATCGACCGCGATCTTATCAGGGGAGAACTACCGCCGATTGACCGGTGCGTGGCTGTCAACCTTCCCGGTTTCGCCGGTATTTTGTCGCACTTCACGCAGCCAGGGAAGATTTTTGCCAATGAAATCAGAGACCGTCTCAAAGTAATCGCCTGTCTTGAGCGACCTAACCTCGTAACCTCGGAACAACTCACAAGCGATAGTCCTGCCATTGAGTCGAGCGTTTGGTCTGATATCAAAGTACAGCTTGGTGCTCAGGACGCTGACGCACAACTTGTGTTCTGGTGTCCTGAAGATGACCTGATAACTGCTCTTGAGACAATTGAAGAACGTTGCCTTATGGCATTTGAAGGCGTGCCCGAGGAAACCCGCAAAGGATTTCCAGATGGCACCACGATTTTTGAGCGTGTCTTGCCGGGTCCGGATCGGATGTATCCTGACACAGATTCCGCACCATTATCAATACCCAATGAAACGATAGAGCGGATCCGCAAGCTTCTGCCGCCAGATGTTGTTCAGAGAATGACGTTGCTTCGACAGTGGAAAGTCCCACTTGATTGCCATCTCTATTTGCTGCGTAAGAACCTGGTACCAGTTATCGAACGGATCAGCAATGATTTCAAAATCCCTGCTCGAAACGTCGGACTGTTGTTCGGGCACCGGCTCAGGCATCTTGATAACGGATCAAGAACTATTTCCCACGAACGGCTCTATGAACTGTTCAGCTATCTCATACAACAAGACATACGTATTGATTTTGCGGCCGAGCTTCTCGCTTCTCTGAACGACAAACCGGAAGTGGACATTGACAGACTTAGCGCAGAGATTGGATTCAAGAAAGCAACGATGTCAGAAATTGTTGCTCATGTTCCACCGCTATTGGATAGGGTGAACAAATCCGGATTATCGCCAAGTGATGAAGTATTGACTCGCTGGATCATGGGGCAACTGCGACCGTTTGCCCTGGGTAACGTATCGTTGTGCGATCTGCGAGCTGAGGTCGAGAGGATGGTGAAGCATGGCTGATGAAGTACTGGGATATCGTGGCGAAGCGCTGGCTGTGCTTGAAAAATATGGCGTCAGTGTATGGAGTCAAGCCGCCATCAAAAGCACACGCGGCGCATTCGAGGGAATCGTGTTACCTCGCGCGGAGAACGATGACAACGAACATATCGTGCTCAAACTTGCTACCGGATACAACGTCGGCATAGCCGTTGACACTGTTCTCGAAATCACCGAACTCGGTTCCAAAGAAGCCAACTACAAAATCCCCGAGCAGGAATTCCCGACTTCCGAAAATATGCCCAGCGTGAAATTGTTTGGCACCGGCGGAACGATTGCCTCGCGTCTTGATTACCGAACCGGCGCAGTCATCCCCGCCTTTTCACCCGGCGAGTTGTACGGTGCAGTACCGGAATTGGCTGATATATGCAATCTGACCACCGAGAAGCTTTTCGCCGTGTTCAGCGAGAACATGGGGCCAAAGCAATACCTCGTGCTGGCTAAAGCAATCGGCGAACAAATTGCCAACGGTATCGATGGTATTGTCATTGGTCATGGTACCGATACGATGCATCACACGGCGGCGGCCTTGGCTTTTATGATTCAGGACTCTCCAGTGCCAATCGTGATGGTTGGCTCACAACGTTCATCTGACCGACCTTCTTCTGATGCCGCCTTGAATCTCATCCACGCCACCAAAGCGGCGGCCGAGTCCGATATTGCCGAAGTTATGGTCTGTATGTTCGGCCCCACATCCGACAAATACGGTTTGCTTCACACTGCTACCAGAGTGCGCAAAATGCACTCATCATATCGCTCGACTTTTCGCACGGTGGGAGATATCCCGCTGGCGATGATCGACCGTGACAAAATCTCCCCATTGCGGACCGATTACAATCGTCGCCGTCCCGACCGAGAGGTGAAGATTCTGCCGTTTTTCGAAGAGAAAGTCGCGCTTGTCTATTACTATCCCAACATGCAACCCGACATCATCGACTCGCTGGTGGAGAACGGTTACCGTGGGATTGTCATTGCCGGGACCGGTCTGGGGCATGTCAACAAACCTGTCTATCCCGCTATCGAACGCGCCACCAAAGCCGGCGTTGCAATCTATATGACGGTGCAAACGTTGTGGGGCTATGTCCACATGTTTGTCTATGACACCGGCCGTGATCTTATGAGCTTGGGAATTATCCCGACCGAGAACATGTTGCCCGAAGTGGCCTATGTCAAACTTGGTTGGGCGCTGGGACAGACGAGTGATCTTGAAGAGGTCAAAAAAATCATGCTGACCCCGATCAAAGATGAGATCACCAAGCGCGAACCGTACAATGGATATTTAATTTTCCAGGGCGGCATCCCCGAAGTCGAAAAGTTCCTCCGCACGATTCATAAGTAACAGGCATTACCCGTCCTATCGCATCGCCCACTCTGTCACCCCCGTGAAAACGGGGGTCCAGTCTTGTCGTCCTGTAGGTCGAAACTGTCTTCAGTTTCGACAATCCAGTCTGTCGCCAATGAGGGCGGATTCCCAGGGAGTTCGTAGCCGAACGACCGCGAAACCCGAAAGTCGCAGTGACCACATTACAAAGAAAGTGATGGACACATATGCGCTGGGCGGGACATATTGTGTAAAAGCGGCGTGAAGGGTAACTTGGCGCGGATGGAGGAATTGATGGACTCATTGCAAGGTTGGTGGGGCTACTACTTCAAGCTCGATAGTGTATTCGAGGTACTTCAGAGCTTACCAGAAGAACGCCAAAAGGAGACCAAGAATCATGAACTATTCATTACTTGGGTTGTGGCTAGATTTCTTCAATGGCAAACCGGTAGCGAACATGCTATAGGCTTTCCCTCGTTGGAGGGCCGCGATGATCTCACTTTGAGAAGTCTATTGAACGGTGTGGCAACTATTGATGATGAGGATTTCGACACTGTTATGATTGACACACGCGAACCAGAAAGAGAGATGAGGCTTCAGATTAAGAGATATATGCGGCGCCAGCATCCCAGCACCGACGATTTCTTCAAGTTTATGCGTTCAAAAGTAGAGAGGTATGGGGATTCGCCCAAACTCTGTGTAGTTTTTGATATAAGGGAGGAGATGGGGTTTGATCTTCGTAGGTTTGCGCAGCTATTGAGGGGTCAGACTTTCAAGGTTGGAAGTATTGTGGCGTTTATAAAAACCAAGTCCGAGTGGAAATGCGGTCTCCTTTCAATTCATCCTGAGTTCTCAGGCAAGGTGTGGGGGCCTGATTCCGAGTCAAAGGGCTAAGTCTGAACCACTCGGTACCCCACTCAGAGCCGAAGGCGTCGGGTGGGAATGCAACACTTTCCTTACAAACTCACCCCTGAATACCATAACGGGGGCTACTACAAACAGAGGAGGAATGTGAACGGGAATGTCAGTCAAAAACAAATCGAGGCGAATCGACGTAACGCCCAATTTTCCACCGGTCCCAAAACCGACGAAGGAAAACAATGCGTTCGGTTCAACGCCCTCAAACACGGGCTGCTCGCCAGGACAATCGTCGCACCGTCACGCAACAACCACGAGACTCAGGCTGCCTTTGACAATCTCTTGGGTGCGTTTCGCGAGGAATTGCGTCCGGAAGGCCTGATCGAAGAAATGCTCGTCGAAGAGATTGCGGTTTGTTACTGGCGACAACAACGGGCGATTCGAGTAGAGGCGGGTGAGATTCAGCAGCTTCAGGATCGTTGTGGCCGAGAGGACGACAACGCCTATAATGACACCCTGGCGTTGCCGAACGATTCCGATGTCTACAAAATCACTCGATACGAAACAGCCATCGAACATCGGTTACACCGAGCCTTGACCCAGCTTGACCGACGCCAAAAATCTCGCCGCAAGTGCCGCCGGGCGAGGGGAATATGAGATGTCAAATTCACTACGATTTCACCGCTTGAAACTATAAGAAAACTCGCCTTGCGCAAATAATGACAAGAGGTTACGCGGAAAACGCAAAACGCTGATTACCAAACAAAGCCATTTCCATTGGGCAGAACCCACAGCAAGCTGTGGGGCACCGAGCGAGGGGAGAACCTAAGTTTAAGAGACCCTACTTCTTCAGCCGAGACAAAAACGGGTGGGAGCTGTCGGTGACGCCCATGATTTCCGCCTCACGGATGTTATGCACTAATTCAACGGAGGGGCGGGCGTGATCAAGGCCGAATCCACGGCCAGCCAAAGTTTCCTGATAAACCACCGTATGCAAATCTGTGAAGCCGCCGGAGAACTCAACTTCGTCGCCGTCAATCGTTATCGAGCGATAAGTTGTTTGGCCGTTCGCTTTGATGTCATCGGGCAGATCGTTCTTGTCGGTAGACAAGAACCACTGTACGCGAGCGTTGTCAAGTTCGAGGAATCCACCGGTGTGAGTAGGCGTAGCCAGATGGACTTCGGATTTCTTAACCGAACCGAAAAACCACATCAGGAGATCAAAGAAATGAATACCGATATTCGTGGTCAATCCGCCCGAACGCTCAATCTGTCCTTTCCAGGAAGTGAGATACCACGGACCGCGTGAGGTGATATATGTCAGACGGACATCATGTTTGGTATCGTCCGGCAGAGCTTTTAGTTTTTCGCGCAAAGCTATCAGGGCTGGATGTACACGGAGCTGAAGGATAGTAAAGACACGTTTGCCATATTCTTTTTCTGCGTCAGCGAGAGCGTCCAGATTCCACGGGCTGAGAACCAACGGTTTTTCGCAAATGGCATCGGCTCCTATCCGTAGAGCGAACCGAGAGTGGGCATCATGAAGATAGTTGGGGGAGCATACGCTCACATAGTCAATGGCATGCTCTTTACCCTGGCGACGCAGCAGTTCGATATGTCTGTCAAAGCGTTCAAACTCGGTGAAAAACTCGACCTGGTCAAAATGACGGTCAAGAATTCCAGCAGCATCGTGGGGATCCACAGCGGCCACGAGCACGTTACCAGTATCTTTGATTGCCTTCAGATGTCTGGGGGCTACATAGCCCGAAACACCAGTCAGAGCGAAGTTGTGCGACATCGACTATCCTCAGTTCCAGTTGTTCCGTTCATAACGCAAGTTGTCTTTCCGGACGGTTGGAATAAACAAATTTCCACACCGGAAGCAAAGCGATTTCTCATTAAGATCGGGCTGTTTGATGAAGTTGGCACGGGGCTTCGCTTCACTAACAGACAGGCGGCGGTCCTCCTGTGAACAGGTGTGCCACGAGATAGGTCAAGTCGGCAATATTGGGTTCGTCGCCACCAAAACCATCCACATTGGCAGCCCCTGGAATCGGAGGGGGAGGGCCACCGGTGAACAGGTAACTGACGAGGTACGTAAGATCTCCAATGACGGGTCCCTCGCCATTGTTGTCAATATCACCCTCTGAACAGAAATCCACTGCTCCCGAGATAGTCTCCGGGTCATAGCTTCCGGCACTAGCCCAGAATCCTGGAACGTAGTTGGTGGAGCCGCTGCTGTAGCCGGAAATATCAATAGGGTTGGGACCTCCGGAGGCACCGCTGGGAATAGTGAAGAACAGGCTCATAATAGCGCCGGTATCGGCCGCCATACCTGCCAGGGATCCGTCCTGAGATGATCTTATTAGATATGTGGCTCGATTTGCCCAGGGATCGAAATGAGACGTCTCGAATACTTCGGCGTCTTCCGTTCGAAGACCGGCAATCGAGGCAGAATCGTAGTCAAGGTTATATGGTCCTGCCCAACTGACTGGAATTGTCACCGACCGAAGCGCTAGATAGTTGCGCGCATACACATCTACTCTAACCTGCTGGCCAGGCGTACCATTGACCGTCGGACAGATGATGGTGTCGGCGTAGACCGAAATATAATCATGGCGGCTGGTCTCGTACATGCCATCATCGGTTTCTATCGTCGTTGAGACGTCGAAAGAGCCTG
This sequence comes from Candidatus Zixiibacteriota bacterium, assembly GCA_019038695.1. NCBI lineage: Bacteria > Pseudomonadati > Candidatus Zixiibacteriota > Candidatus Zixiibacteriota bacterium. Next base: position 17,139 of record JAHOYZ010000016.1, on the reverse strand, counting down.
GCTGATCATAGTTGTGAAAGGGAGCCTCTTCACTTGATCCGTCTCCGTCGCCGAAAGTCCAATCCCAGGTCAGGACACTTTTAGGAGTAATTCCGGTGAACTGAACCGGCAAGGGAACTTTGCCGAAAACGGTGTCAGCTTGTATACGAACATTGCTGAGCCAACCCGTCAGAACATTATCCAACCAACAATTTATGCGGCCCCACTGCTGATTGGAGAACTCGGTGCGGCAACCGCCATATCCCATGTGGTTCTGCCAGTCAGTTTCGCCCCAAGCGTCGCCTGAGCAGGGACAATCTCCGCCAGGGCCACTACAGCCGTAATTGGTGGGGGTTGGATCTGTGTCAGAGCAGAAGTCACCAGTATAATCGCGTCCGGCAGCTCCTGGGCTCTCCCAGCAAGAACCGCACTGACTAACTTCGTCCACGCCGTGGTGTGTGTGCCACAGGCCGAGATTGTGTCCGATTTCATGTGTCAGAGTCGTGCGTCCCCACGGAGGGAACTGGCTCTGGTTCATAACTATGCCACCGTAATTAGTCAAGGCTGAACCGTCCCACGGGAAGGTTCCGTAGGAGAAGACAGATCCGTCGACATTCACGGAGGCAACATAGATATTTAGTTGTGAGTCCGGAGCTAAAGCATACAGGTTTTTCATGGTGGCGAACTCGCCATTGGAAGTCAGATATCGGAACTCGGTGGAATTGATGAAGCGGACTTCATATTCAAATTGGATACGGACAGGAAGGTAATGTGCATTGATGTCATCAACTGCTGTCTGAACAGATGATACCGTTGCGGCAGGATCTGAGCCGTCATCCCGTTGGAATACGTGAAAGTACAGCTGAATGATGTTTAATGAGGTAGTTTCGTCGGGAATCCACTGATTACGTAATCCGGGATCGTCGCACGGTCCCATCGGATTGCAGGCCTCGCCGTCCTTCATATGGGCGTGGTTTAGATCATAGAACACCTGCGTGAAACATCCGCCTCCAGTCGTGTCAGAAGGATTCAGTTCCTCGGCAGCAAAAATGTTGATCGACAAGAAGTATGAACTCAGAATCAGTGCAGGGAGTATGGCCCACGATTTCAGTTTTGATCCGAGCGGTCTGTCTTTCGTGTCCATGGTCTTTCTCCTGTAATGCATCATTACTCTCTGGCTGATGGCTATCCAATTAATATCGCGTGTTCCGCAATACACGCGGTTGGCACTAACATTTTCAATATACGTAGCATATACATTTGGCACAAGAGCTCACTTCTTACATTAAGGAACGAGCAAGGCCAGAATCTGTCATAAACTACTCACACAAACTCAATCGTATCAACATGGTGGGGGTGCTACACCTCCAGTGAACATGAAATTCACAAGGTAAGTCAAGTCACCGATATTGATATCGCCAATGGCATCTACATTGCCCACCTCAAGGCACGGAGGAGCTTCTCCACCAGTGAACATGAAATTTACGAGGTAAGTCAAGTCACCGATATTAATATCGCCTAAGTAATCGACATTACCGCGTTCAATACAGCATATAATGTTAACCGATGTGGCTGTTGATGGAGCTGCTTCGTGGAAGTAGTCCTTGCTCACAACGGTAATATCATAATTGCCGATCTCATCATAGGAATGCGACTGGACGCACGATTCGCCACTGGCGTAGGGGCCAAGCCAATCACTGTGTTCGCCATCACCCCAGTTCCACATATACCAGAGAGAGTCATCTTCGGCATCGATGCCGGTGACAGTATATTCCCCGACGGTGTCAATCAGCATTTCTGCCGGTCCGTCCGGCTTCGATGGCGCAGTGACGGTGTTAGTCGGGGTACCGTGAGCAAATGCAACGTCGATTTGCAAATCACCGCCACCCAACCATGTTGTGTGAAGAACGATACCGACATCGGCAACTTCGCGCGAGCCGCAGTAAGAAATCCAATCTTCATATTCATCGACTTCATTGAAGAGAAGGGAATCGCCACCGTCGCCGTACAGGGTAGGAGTCCAATAGTTATTAAACTCGTCCCAGCCGCGATTACTAGCTTCGGTGTTGGCCACAGTGTTATTAACCCCAAAGGACATGACCATCGCAGCAAATTGAAAATTGTGAGTTCCTGCTGTCTTGATTTTATTCAGCCAGTACCTGGCTGGACCGCAAGATGGTCAGCCATCTCGTGTATATTCCTCGACGAACACAGTATGCGTGAAGCCTTCAGTCGTCTTGTTGCTGTCGGTCTCTCCGGCAGCGGCATAGGCTGTGGCATCGACGTAGAGTGCCACGAACGGGTTGGATGATGGAGGTTTTGCGTAGGCGGTGTACGGGTCGTCATTCACAATTGTGGAGATGACCGCGATATTATCGGATTGAATCCCACCTAAGTTGTGATTCCAGATATAGCGCCTATAATGACGACTACCATCAGAAAGTGTAATAGAAGAATCGATCGGCAGGTTCAGAAAGCCATTCTGGTATTTAGTGCCGTATGTCGTAAAACGTGATTCTGGCTCCACGACATACAGGCGTATGAAACCTGTGTAGTCACCAGGATCTGACTTTGCAGATTGCTGCGGCATGACGAACTCATAGTTGAGAGGACGTTCTACCGGAGTTGGGTCTGGTGTGCCACTCAAAGCGAGAGTAGGCAGCAACAGCAAAGCGACCAGCAGTCCGAGGAGCGTCCTCTGAGTACATTTGCAAGCGTTCATGATAAGTACCTCATGAGTATGTGATTAGATTATTTAGCATTGTCAAACCATAATTCACGTATAGCGCACGATTTGCGCATTGAATCTCTTATCCTTTTCTGTTGGCCGATAAAGACCATCGGAGTATCTCTGTTCCGGCAGCAACCGGGATCGCAATCAGCGTTTGAACGACACTCCGCATAGAATCGTCCAGCACGTATAATCGTATCTGTCGATCGACGAGCGGTTGTCTTCATACTGGACCGAGGCAGAGAAATCTGCCATGAAGCCATTATCTATCTTTATCGGCCGTTGAATTTCAACATATAGCTTAGATTGCCAGTCTTCGCGCCGGAGAGCTTCGTCAAGACGCCCGTATCGTGTCTCCCAATATGTGATCTCAGGGATATCGGGATACATCAGCAATTCATAGAGTTCTACCGTTCTGAGGTACGTTTTGTCCCAGTATCCAGCACCTGCTGAAATGATCAGGCGCGGTACAAGATGTGTCTTCACACGCAATTGTACGGACGATCCATCATAGAACGCATTCCAGGGTGAAAGGAAGGGAATAGAAGAACCCAGGACAACAGCGTTGTCGCTAAGCTGAAAGTGTCGGTACTGGTAGATGAGACTTATGCCGGTTTTTGAACCTACCGGGCGAGAGAATCTGGGGGAGATATACACGGAATTGAAATCACCGTCGGTGAGTACAGAGTCAGCGTCAACCGGTGCCCCAGAAGGAAACTCAGGCATCTCAGGATAGATTAGAGCATCAACGAATTTGTAATCGGAATTTCCCCAGCCGGCTTCAATGTCAAGGGAGTTGGAACCGAGGAAAGTCATGTTGATGCCTGAGAAGAACTCCAATTGTGTATTGTCAGAATCAGTACTGTCAGAGGGATATCTGTTGGCTTTGACCTTCACACCCATACGATAATTGACGTTCTCCTTGAACTGGTAGCCAGCAGCGGCTTTGACTTCAATCGTCGTGCTGTTGTAACCCTCCAACGAGACGCCGTAGGTGCGCATATCCCATCCAGCTTGAATGAAGGCTGACAGAGTGGTATTGGCACGAGTGGGGAGCCAGACGCTGTTCAGACCCCAGAGAGTATTACTAAGGTCATGGAATCGACCATAGTAGGTCAATTCCTGGTGCCCTTTCAACTGGAGAAACGAAAAAGGATCGTAACTTACAGAGGCATTGGCCTTGCTATAAGGTGCTATCTGGTCGGTTGAGTCTTTGAATAAATTGTCATCGTAGCCCCGGTTGAAGCCAACATTGAGATTAACATCTGCGGAAACCGATCCACACAGAACAACAAGAAGCAAGTAGAGCCAAAGACGTCGATACATAGTTTGCTATTCCATAATCCCAGAGTTAGAAACAGACTCCTCCAATACAGACTTTGCCCATGGCCGCCGAGCCTATTCCGGCTCCCGGACCAAAGCCATCGCCTGATGAAAACCCACCTCTATTCGAGGCCAGCCACCGCGTACAGAATTTTCTGTCCCCAAACTCATCAGAACCCTTTGTAGCAACTACCGGAGTGGGCGGTTCCATTATAGCAAAAATACCCGATCCGCCGGATGGGATACTAGGAGTTCCTACAGGATTTTCAAAATCCGGAATACCGTCACCATCAAAGTCGCGAATGTTGTCATCGAGACCGTCTCCGTCAAGATCGACGAAGCATACTTTAGATGCTGACGTAGCGTCGGAAAGTTCTTCGGCCGAGAGGGCAACCGGAACTATCACCATAATAGCAACTATTAGCACTGACCAGAGTCTCAAATCAAGTTCTCCTGTGGTCTGTGGCCGTCGGGTAAGTATACAGGCGGCACTCATAGAACACCTTATACCGGTGTCCTATCCTTTAAGTACATAAGATAGACCGTTGTTGACTATTTACCAAGGACTTTTTGAATTCGATTTGGACTTTGTGGATATTTTTTATGCCTATTTGTTAAGTTGTGGATAGTCTTGACGTTGCAGGTTGGTGACTCTGAATGGAATTACTTCTACAAGGTTTGAGCTTGATCGGTGGATGCCCGGTTATTATATTGATCTCACTGTGATCAACCCGACAGGGCTTTGTGAATGGGTTGGTTATTCCGTAAGAAGCAGAATGGAGGAACTTCCCGATGGCCAGGAAGCGTGGAATTGACAAACAGGTGCTGCGGGTATTGTTGCGTCTATACCTGGTTTTTGGAGCCATTCTCCTGGGTTTTGTTATCGCGCTTAACGTTCAGGCTGTGCATAATCACGTTGTAGCGCCGTGGACTTCGTTTGTGACCCATTCAGCCAGTCTGCTGATGAACATCTTTGGAGCGTCTTCCTGGGTAGTCGAAAATTATCTGTCGACATCCTCGTATGCTATTAACGTGGTTGACGGCTGCAATGGTATTTACGCTACAGCCATACTGATCTCCGGAATCCTGGCCTATCCTTCGAGTTGGCGAGAGAAAGCACTGGGCCTTCTGCTGGGTGTGGCCGCCATATTCGGCCTGAATCTGGTGCGGGTGATCAGCCTGTTCTATTTGGGGGAGCACTATCCCGACGTTTTTCATGAGGCACATGTCTATGTCTGGCAGCCGATCATCATCGTCTGGGCGATCTTTGTCTGGGACTTCTGGTCGCGGAAGATCAAGCCGTCGAAGTAAGAAGAAGAGTTTGCAACTGCCGTCACTGACCCGACTGGGAGGGCGCTGGCAATTTGTAATTCGCTTCGTCATCTTCTTCACACTAGCCTTCATTATCTGGACTGTATCCGTACCGGTAACCAACGCCGTTACTACCTTCTGTGCCGAGAAGATAGTCTTGCTTTTGGACACCAATGGCTTCACGCATTCGATGGATACGAAAAATCACAATATTATCCTGAGATACGCCCCCACTCCAGACGGCAAACCCTGGTTGTATAACTACCGCAATCTAACTTTCAATACAGTTTTTCTCATCGCCCTGATAATGGCGGTTCCCAGAACCAAGCTGCAGGTACGTCTGAAGATACTGGCTTGGGGTTTAGCGGCCATATTTTGTATACACGTACTACGGGAAGTAATAACCGTTTTCAATTATTACGGACAACATATTCAACGGCACGGGGAGACCGTGTATCCGACATTTTGGCGCAAGGGACTCTTTTATACAGAGCGTACATTGGCCCGTCTCGACGGACAGATTATTCCGGTCGCAATCTGGGCCGCACTCTATTTCTATTACCAGTGGCACCGGGAATATTTTAAGCGAAACGCCTGATGGGGAGATTTCGTTCAGTCTGCCATCCGAACAACATGCCTATGTTTCGTCGAATGGGCTCAAGAATTGAAGTCGATAGGCACTGTAGTCGAATTCTTGTAGGAGTAATTCTCCGATCATCAAAAAGAAAGGGCGGGTGATTTTCTCACCCGCCCAGACAGATGGGGACTGCCATCTGTCGACTACTTGCTCGACAGATCAGGCGCTGTAGTCAATGCCTGTCCTGCGTCGTACTACCGTGTAGGCCATATAGCCAACCAGGAGAACGCTGAAAATGATCAAAGCCCACTCGCCAAGAGTGGGAATCGTCTCACTTTCTGTTGCCTGCTGGGCAGCCTGTTCCTTCGCCGGCGGTTCGTCGACCGCTAGCGCGGATGAGCTAGCCAGCACGAGAGCCAGGCACAATAACAGCGCCACCAAACTTATTCTTTTCATAACGTCCTCCTCCGAGTATCGGGTTAGAGTGTTTCCTGCTATAACATTCTATCATTTTTCGATTACCGGTAGCCTGTGACAGGATCTGGTGGTTGTACCGAACTTATGGTATGACCAAAAGCTACCGGATTACCTATAAACCATCATTCTGGATGTCTTATCAAGGATGTGAAATCTGCTTACACTATAACTATACCCAACAAGCCGGAATTGTCAAGACATTAGTGATATCTCCCACTTAATTGCGACACAAAACGCGCTTTGATCCGTACTCAGGATGATGTACCTTGTGGCTCACACGGGCCGGAGAGAAAACGATGAGTAAGCAGCCGGAAAAACAACACGTCGATTATACCGAAGGATCGATAATCGGGTCCATCCTGAAGATGGGCCTGCCATCGATGTTCGGATTCCTGGCGCAACATATCTATGCGATGGTCGATACCTACTGGGTGGCGCAATTGCCGGGCAAAGAAGCGGGCGTCGCAGCCATTACGTTTTTCAGCAACATACTCTGGTTCTTCTTTGCCTTCAACCAACTCGTTGGTCCGGGTTCGGTGGCGATCATCTCCCGACGCTATGGAGAGAAAGCATATGATGCCGCCGAGAAAGCCATCAAAGAATGCATCGTGCTGAAGCTGTTCTTCGGAGCCGTTTTTGGGATTGTTGGTTTCTTCTGTATCGAGTATATGTTAATTCTCGTGGGGGCTGAAGGAGAGGCTCTGACCCAGGGGATCAGCTATGGACGAGTGATGTTCCTCGGGCTGTCTGTCATGTATGCAACCTATACGATTTTCACAGCTATGCGTGGAGTGGCAAATCCACAGATGGCGATGTTTCTGATGATTGGTTCCAATATTCTCAATCTTATTCTCGACCCGTTTTTTATCTTTGGTTGGTGTGGTCTGCCAGCCTGGGGTATTGTTGGCGCTGCGTATGCTTCTGTTCTGAGCTACAGCATTACCTTCTTGATCGGCCTTGTAATGTTTTACGGAGGTCGTGCAAATGTCCGACTGCATCTGGTTGGCAAAGAGACCATGTCACTTGTGTCGATGTGGAAAATTATTAAAATTGGTATTCCAGCATGGTTGGGGAGTATGTCGTTTTCAGGGTCCCGTTTGGTCATTACTCCGTTAGTGGCAGCCTTTGGTACTTCGGTTGTGGCTGCCTACGGGGTTGCGATGCAAGTCTTCGGGTTTGGTATCATGTTGTTGGTAGGGATCGGGCTTGGATTGTCATCGCTAATCGGCCACAATCTTGGTGCCAACAAAATCGACCGTGCCAAGAAAACCGGCGATCAGTCGCTTCTGCTGGCGATTAGCATAATGACCGCATTCGGGGTGCTTGTTTACTTCACCTGTGAATATTATATGGGACTTTTCTTTGATAATCCGAATACGATCGCCCATGGTGTAGCCATATTGCAGGCATTTGCTTTTTCATTCCCATTCTTTGGGGTGTTCATCATGCTTGAGGAAATCCACATGGGGGTCGGGCTGAACACGCCTACTATGATCGTCTCCGTCATCCATGGTTGGGGGCTTCAGGTCCTGCCAATTCTGCTTCTGACCCAGATGGGCGGATTGGATCAAATGGCTATCTGGTGGGTTCTGGCCGGGTCAGGTGTTATTTCGTCAATCGGATTCTACATCTATTACCGTCGGGGCCGTTGGCTGGAAATAAAAGTATAGGTCGCATCGCGACTTTTTTGAATATCTTATTGTGGCGAGATCAACTTGAACATTTTCGTAGGACTATCTAAATTTCCTTTACACGTTCCTGATCTTTGGCCGTCACATTAGATAGCTTGAGCAACGAAAGTATAAAGCAACGACAGAAAATGTTTTGCGAGGGGACGTCTGGTGAAGTATTTTACAGGCGTCAATATCTAGGGCAGGAAAATCTTTACGACGGAGGAGAGCCATGCGGACCTTACGGTTGGTTACGGTAGTTTTGGCCTTAGGGCTGATGATGGGGGTGCAGGTAGATGCACGCGCAGAGATTGATTTAAATTCCACCAGTTTTGATCGCTCGACGTTGGGGCAGGTATTGGCGTCCCCTGATTTGATTGTCGATCCGCCGGTCAATTGGCCGATGTACTACGGCGTACAGCAGACAGGGGAGATTGTCACACGGTTTGACTGCTATGGAGGTTTCGGCGGGGGATTCGGACTATATCCGAATTGGTCGGGTTGGCCAACCGGTTGGTTTGAAGCACCGCCGGACAACGGAGCTGAATATCTTTTTGCCGGTGCCATATGGGTTGGTGGTATAGTTGGCGATGACACGTTGGTTTCCACAGCCATGGATGGTTGGATTTCGATCAACGAGATGTATCCTGACGGAAATCAGCCAGCTGTTACAAAAGTGAGCTATCCTACAGATTATTCAATGCGGGCCGAATTCTCGGACACGTCTGTCGAGTTAGGTGGAGTTGACTACGAAGATGGTAGCCGTCCACATATACCCTTAAATATACGCATGGTCAATCGCAGTCATATATGGCGAACGGAACCGGAGAACCGCACGGTTATCTATGATCTGATCCTGACCAATACCGGCGATGAGGAGATACATGACGGGTATGTCGGTTTCTATATGGATTGCGATGTCTGCTATGAATGCAGCGGCTTTAGTGGGTATTCTGATGACATCACCGGTACGCTCCGAAGTGAGGGGATTGCCTATACTATTGACAATGATGGTGACCTTGCCTCTCCCGATCCGGAGATTCTGCCGGTGCCGCGAGCGTTTGGATTCAAATTCCTGGCGAGTACGTTTGATGCTGTTGATACGAATTTCAATTGGTGGCTGAGCAACGGTACACCACCTCTTGATTTTGGTCCTCGTCTGAAGGGCACACCGACTGATCCCTTTCGGGACTTTGGTACCGGTGGATTTGGCACTCCGGATCGTGATGATAACAAGTACTATATCCTGAGCCACCCGGAATGGGATTATGATCAGGTAATGACGGCTTCTATTGAGCCTTCGGACCCGACGTGGCTCTATCCGAATCAATTCCTGGTTACGGACTTCACCGATGGTTATGACACCCGTTTTCTAATGTCGTTGGGACCATTCGATTTGGCACCAGGTCAAAGTCATCGACTTCTGTATGCCACGTTCACATCATCCGACGTCCACTCAGATCCAGATAACATCGACAACCTCCCGGACAATCCCGAGACATACCTTGCCGGGTTGGATTTGAGCAGTCTGATAACGAACGGCGATTTATCCGATTCGCTGGCTGGAGTTCTGCTTGATGCCTCTTTGCCACCAATCGGGCTGAGGGCTGTATACGAAGATGTTGACGAAGTAGTTGTGCAGTGGGATCCATGGTGCTTTGACAACATCTACGGCAACCGTGTCTATCTCAGCGAAGTACCGCCGGACTCCCTGCCGTATCCCGGAGTACCGGCACCGTGGTTACGTCCCAGCGAACTTAACCAGGTCGCCTACCTTAATTCAGACCAAACCAGTTACACTTTCGACAACCTGGAGCCACAAAAGATATATTTTGTTAATGTCGCTCACGAGGCAGCGAAAGGAACAGGGGAAGTCTGTGACCCGGTATTCGTCAAGCTCACTGACCCCACCTTTGCTCCTCAATTTGAGATCGAGTATTCGTTCTACGAAGAAGGTCAGCCGGTTGTGTTGAACTGGTCGACGCCAGAGGGAGCGACTATCGACCACTATAATGTCTATCGGTTTGATAGTTCCCTGGCGGCTGCCAGGAAATACCATTCATTCTACGACGAGGGATTTCACGCTGCAACGATTCCACCGATGGACAGCTTTTTCATTGATGGCAAGACCTATTACTACTATGCAATGGAACCTTATGCTACGGTTACTCCTTCAAAGATGACATTCACTGATTATGATGTCCAGGAGGACAGGGTGTATGTTGTCACGGCGGTCGATGAATACGGTTTTGAGTCCGAGTTCTCGATTGATGTCAGTGCTGTCAGGGTTGAACCTCGTACGCAGGATATTCTCATTGTGACCCATTCGATTGCTGGGGGTCCCCATACAATGAATTACGATTCTGTAGTGGCATTCTATGATGAAGTCCTACAGGGCTACGACTACGACATTTACGATTGGTCAGATTCCTCCGCTTCCTATTATGGAATTGGCTATGTTGATTGGCACGACTTCACCCGGTATCGTCTGGTGATTGTTGATGATGACATTCGGGGTAAGGCAATCAACTCGACTTATGAACTCGCCACCGCCGGGTACACCAAGTACATACTCTCTGGTGGCAAGCTATCCTATTTCGGTTCTTTTCCGGCAATCCTTGGCCTTAATTTTTCGGATAATCCGGGGTACCACGCTGCAGAGCCCAAGTTTCTTCAGCGTTTCTTCGGTATCGATTCGATCTTTTTCGTTGGTGGGGCTTACTTCTACCATAACAGTCTTCCGATGGTCGACTCGATCTTTGCCTTCTCAAGTGCTCAACCACTCGGTCCCGGTTTACCGCCTGTCGCCTTTGATGCGGGCACGAATCGCTTCAGCGATTTAATGAACGGCCTTTGGCCAACCGACGACTCGCCGCCGTCGGTGTCGGTTATTGGCGTCAATGAAACAGGTGTCACGACCCATCTCTTTGAGCCGATTTCGGGGGTGTCATCAATGAACGCGGGTCAGCCCGTTGGTGTCCGTACGCTGAAAGAAAACTCCGATACGTATCTATTCGGATTTCATCTGTGGTACATGGAATTGGAAGGAGCACGGGCGCTGATAGATGCGATGCTGCTTGATCCACCAATGGTCATCACAGAGCCGGATACCCTATGGGCGTATTATGCTCATGACATTGATACGATGATTCTATCGATCTACCTGGGTAACTTCAGCGACGGATACAATGCGTCAGATATTGAAATGTCCAGCGTCCGATTAGACGGTGATATGGAGCCGATGGGCTGGGAGTTGCTGGGTGGATATCCCGGATTTGACGGTGAGGTAGTTCGGTTTGACTTCTCGGTGACGGAGTTCATCGAGCGGTTGGGTCCGTTCTATGGTACTTCTCAGTATTTATTTCCCCTGGCCGGCTTCTTTAGTGACCGATCTTCCTTCTCGACAATCGTTACCTTAACAATGGCGGGAAAGATACCGGGGGATATTAACGGTGACGGGCAGGTTGACATAGCTGATCTTGTCTACCTGGTGACGTTCATATTTCTTGGCGGTCCAGAGCCAGCAGGACATGAGGAGGCTTGTGATCTTGATGGCGACGGCACATGCGGTGTGGCGGACATCACATATATGGTGAGCTTCCTGTATCTTGGTGGTCCTGCCCCGGTGGAATGATCTTATACGTTTTCTATAGTGTTTAAGTGAAAGAAGGTGACCTGCAAAGGTCACCTTCTTTATCTAATCACAGAGCTTTTGTGAGGTTTCCGTTAGCGTTGGTTCTTGAACTCCTTCGTGTTGGCTATCACGGCTGCGCCAACCGAATCACCCCAGACATTGACAGTCGTCCGGCAGCGATCCAGGAACCAGTCGATGGCAAGGATGATGCCGATGCCTTCCAGCGGCAAACCAACCGCCGTGAGTACCAGACTCATCATGACAAGCCCGGCTTCGGGGATAGCGGCCGCGCCAACCGAGGCCAGTGTGGCGGTGAAGAATATGATAATCTGTGCACCGATTGAGAGGTCGATACCATAAATCTGCGCGATAAACAAGGCCGCCACCGCTTCATAGAGGGCGGTACCATCCATATTGATCGTCGCTCCCAGGGGCAGCACAAACGACGCTGCCCTTTCGTCGACCTTGTTTTTCTGCTCGACCGACTCAATTGTCACCGGCAGAGTTGCCGAAGACGAGGCGGTGGTGAAGGCGGTAGCCAGAGCCTGGCCCATATTCAGAAAATAGCCGAACGGGTTTCTCCTGCCGAATAATCTCAGAATTGTCGGCAGAGTTATTGTGGCGTGAATCAGGAGGCCGATGATGACTGTGAGGGAATATAGCCCCAGGGCGGTGATCAACTTGTCCACCGACTCGCGGTTTTCAGCGACGATCCCGCCGATCAGAGCAAGAATGCCGATCGGGGCGAAATATATGATAAGCAAGACGATCTTCATTATCGCGGCGTTGATACCTTCAAAAAAGGCTATGACTGGTTTTCCTTTGTCTCCAATGACAGTCAGAACACCGCCAAACAGGAGGGAGAACACAATCAGCGGAAGAATCTGGCCTGTGGCCGCGGCGCCAAAGATGTTGTCAGGAACCAGACCGACTATAACGTCGACTATGGTCCCCGTGCCTTTCATTGCAACGAACTCCGGGACTGCCGCTCCGATAGGCGGTACGTCGTCGCCGGGGCGGATCAGATTTACCAGGATTATCCCGACCAGCACCGAGAAACCGGTCGTGGCTAGATAATACGCCATAGTCTTTCCGGCGGTTCTTCCTAACTTCCGGATGTCACCCAGACTCGTCACACCGATGATTATAGATGCCACAACCAAGGGGACGACCACCATTTTCAACGCGTTGAGAAACATCGTGCCGAGGAACTTGATACTCAGCATGAAATCACCCAGCCACAGCCCGCCCATGAGGCCAAGAACTGCTCCGGCGATCATACCGACCAGGATGATATTACCTGTCTTTCGGTCCATTTGTCTGCTCCTGACTCGGGTTGTTTACCTCAATGACCAACAGTATAGCACCGGGCAATTGTGGCTACAACTATAATCCGCCCCGCAATAGTTGTAGAGTTTTATCGGGTTATCCGGTACCGCCATAGGACCGAGTTTCCACTTATGCAGGTAAATATGGTATTTTCTTGGAAAAACAAAAATACCTGAGAGACCTAAGTTCTGACCGAAACGGCCGATAAAATATGAAGAAAGGCTAAGACCTGTAATATAAAGGTGCTTATGTACGCAATTGAGAAAACCGAATATGGGATTCATTTGACTTTCGGAGGAACTATCCCCGGTGAGGAGATGGCTAACTGGGTTCGGGAGTTTAGGGTAGTTGTCGATAGCATCAAGTCTGATTACATGGTTTTTGTCGATATGCGAGATCTTAAAACGTTGTCCAAGTTCGCTCAGGACCAGATGAAGGTAGGCCAGACGCTCGCAAGAGAAGGCGGTATGGTCAGATCAGTGGTCATCCTGGCCGACCCGAAGATCAAAATGCAGTTTGTTGGTATTGCCAAAGAAACTGGCATTTACGAGTGGGAGCGATATATTGATAGTTCAACCGAGGCTGATTGGGAAGAGAAGGGAATGTTGTGGATCGTCGGCGCCGTTGATCCGGATAGTAGCAAGCACAACAGTGAGAGCCAGAGGATTTTCATAAGTGGCATTAAGTGAACGATGATTTGCTGCATAGTCTCTGTCGGCGGGTTTTTGACCCGCCCTTTTTTTGTCCTATTGGAAATCCCGTAATTTGAATTAAATTCCACTGCTATCCACTACCAGGGCATACAATTCTGGTGATTATACTCGACTAATTTGAAAACAAAATCAATCAGAGACAACATCCTCAACCCAGCAGATCGATTTTACTCAAGCCAGTAATTTAACATCATCACGCACAGCCGAACGGCTTGATCTTGTCGGTAAATATAGGTATGTTGCCACCATGAAAAAACAGAAATCAGTATTCGAAGTCTATGCGCATGAATATGATCTTATCACCAACGCAGCTCAACGGGAAGCATATCATACCAGGGAAGTCAAGTCTATCATCGAGCGCTTCAAACCGCAGAAGGTTCTTGATGCTGGTTGTGCGACCGGTCTGACGGCGCTGCTGTTTGCTCGACAGGGAGTTGAGACGGTTGGTTTGGATCGTTCGCGATCGATGATAAAACAAGCTCAAGAGACACGTAGCGATACCAACCTTTCTCTTGATTTCCAGTACGGTAGTTTCGAGCGTTTACCAAAACGAATGTACCGGCAATTTGACCTGGTGGTTTGTCTGGCCAATTCGATCAGTGGCGTGGCGAATTTGTCTGATCTGCGTAAGGTAATGATAAATTTCCGGGCTATTTTACGTTCCGGGGGACATCTAGTGCTTCAGATGCTGAATTACTCGGCCATAACTGCTGATACGCTTATGACAATCAAGGCAACCGAGAACGATGGTATCGTCTACGAACGATTCTCCGAACGAAAAGGGCGCAGTCTGTTTGTTTATGTCTCTCGTGCCGATTTCAATCAAACCCCGCCGAAGTTTGAGGTGTTTCGTCATCAGTTCGATAACTATACTCCCGAGCAGATGCTCCGTTGTATCAAGGATGCCGGGTTTGTAAAATCGAAAAAGTTTGCCAATCTCTATTTAGACAAGCGATTCTCCCGTAAGGGACGCGATCTGGTCATTACAGCTATGGCGGCCGACTGATGTTTTTCGCGCTGGTGTCCGACATTATTGATAATGAACCGGAAACAGTTGAGGTAATGGGGCAATGATTGGAATACTCAGCGCACTCGAAGAAGAACTACTACTTATCAAGGGCAAGGCAGAGGTTACCGAGACAGTGACCCAGGCGGGACTGACGTTTTATTTTGGTACTCTGTCGGATCAGGAAATAGTTCTTCTGCGCTGCGGAGTTGGTAAAGTCAATGCGGCGGTAGCCTCTCAACTCCTTATCGATCGTTTCGGGGTTGATGCTGTGATATTCACCGGCCTGGCCGGGTCACTAGTGCCCTATCTGAAACGGGGTGATGTGGTGGTCTCGAACTATGTCACGCAGCATGATATTGACCTGACTGCATTTGGTCGCAGGCATGGCGAGATTCCTGATATGAACCGTCAACTTGAAGCAAACCCGAAATTGGTGCGGCTGGCTACCGATGCTTACGAGGAGATCGGAGCGGGGGAGGAAACCGGCAATCAATTGGTGGTGGGGACTATTGCTACCGGTGATTCGTTTGTTTCGGATCCGGAACGGATCAAATGGCTTCAGCGCGAATTCGGAGCGGTGGCTACCGAAATGGAAGGGGGCGCTATCGGTCAGGTATGCGCTATGAACAAGGTGCCATTTGTTATTATTAGGGTCATTTCCGATGGTGCCGGCGATGGTGCGGCCGGTGAATTTATCATGTTCCTTGATCAGGCTTCAGAGCTGACTTGTAAGCTTACAACCAACATGCTTAAGTTGATGTCGGCTGACAAGAAAACGCAATCTGTATCCGCATAACTGAATAACCGATGTGTTTTGATTGACATAGGAGCTGTTTTCGTTATTATCTCATCGCTATGATACGTATTCTTATCTCATCTCTGCTGGCGGTTCTACTTTTTTGTGGCATTGCTGTATCTGAAGAATCAACTGATTCTGTCTCATCTTTTGAAGCCTATCGACCAATAGGTGAAATGCGTATCTGGTCTTTCTTGTTGCAGGATTCGACGCTCGGTCAATTGCGTTCACAGGTAGTGCGGAAAGTCAGCGTTGACGGCACACCCGGTTTCGTTTTGCGCGAACACTTACATCTGGATTACAACTGTGTGGGATCGCCACGTATAATCGATGTTCAGGGAGAACATTTTGTTGGTGACAAGGGCAACTATCTCGGAGATGATCTTGAGATTGTCGTTGGTGATCAGACCGAGCGATTTGTTCTGGAGCGTGATGGCGACTTTGTCGAGGGGTATCACTCTCGTGGCGGCGAGAAGATCGATCTATCGTACGCTGTTGCGAATCAGACTATGGCTATCGAAAATTATTTCATAGACCAGTACGAACTCTATTTTGCCATGCGCAATCTGCAAGTCGGCGATCAGATCGACGACAGCATCTTCGTTCCCCAGAGTGGGCTTATGGCTCGTCTCAAGGGGGAAGTGATCAATTTCTCCTGGCAACGACTGCACAGCAATTTGCTTGACTCGGTCTTTGTTGTGCGTCTGACGGAACCACAGGCCCAGGAATTGTTCATCAACAGGGACCGCCGCCTGCTCAAACTATATGTACCCACTCAAAAAATGAGAGTTTATCTCGATGTGGTACAGCTGCAGCCACCATCCCAGGCAGCCAAATCTTCGTTCACTCTGGGCAAATTCATTGCTCTATTGCCTCATTATCTGGTCTACATTTTCGCGGCCATTGTGGCTGTTCTGTTGATTGTAGGAGGCGACATTCGCCGAAAGTTGCTGGCGTATGCGGCTTTCGTAGGATTGGCTTCAGTTGTGATTATTGCCTGGGTGCAGATTCCGATTCAGGAATTTCTTCTCTCATTTTTCCACCGTGCAGAAACATCGAATCGACCGCCGGGGTACTTATGGCTTCTGCTGGGGATGCTACCGGCTGGGCTCATCCAGGAAGGGATAAAGACTCAGGGTACTCTACTTTTTTCTCGTGTGCGCGAAGTGTCGGTCAGAATGCGAGTGATGATCGGGGCAGGTCTTGGATGTGGGCTTGGGTTGGCCGAGGCCATCTATCTGGCCAGCCTGTTGCCGACGACTGACCTTTTCTCGTGGGGTTTGTTGGAGCGCTTTGCTATGATTGCCTTCCACACCACCACTGGTGCTCTGATTGGTCACGCAACCGGTGGTGGACAGCGTCGGCTCATGATCGTATTTGGTCTTATGGCTCTGGCTAATACTATTCTAAGAACGATGCCGTATCTGGTGCAGCAAAGCATAGTGGTGGCTCCGGTGGTGCATTTGGCCCTGGCGGTAGTTGTGCTGATCTTTTTGTCCGGGGTTGTTCTCTACTTGAAAAAATCGATTCAGTAATATAGTCTCACCAGCATTAAAAAAAGGCTGCCTGTATGCAGACCGCCCGAAAACC
>JAHOYZ010000015.1 GCA_019038695.1 Candidatus Zixiibacteriota bacterium | reverse complement strand
GCCACCCGGGCAAAGACACGCCAGGCCAAACTCCAGGTCGAACTGGCTCAGCTTGAATATACGCTCCCTCGATTGACGGGTGCCTGGGTTCATTTTTCCCGGCAATACGGCGGAATTGGTGCCAAAGGTCCGGGGGAAACCCAGCTTGAAATCGATCGCCGCCGGGTTCGCAAGCGGATCGTGCATCTCAAGGGCAAACTAAAGAAACTCGACCGGCAAAGAGCCACCCAGAGAAAACAACGACAGGAGTTATTCAAGGTTGCCCTGGTTGGATACACCAACGCCGGCAAATCTACCCTCTTCAACTTGTTGACCAAAGCCAATGTCCGTACCGCTGATATGCTTTTCACCACTCTTGATTCAACGACCCGGGTGATGTCGTCCGGGTATCCCTGTCGGGTCATATTCTCGGATACAGTGGGTTTTATCAAAAAACTCCCGCACCAGTTGGTAGAATCGTTCAAATCGACGCTTGAGGAAGTTGCACTGGCTGACCTTATTTTGCATGTAGCTGATTGTTCTGATCCCGGACTTGAGGAACATATTGACCAGACCAAACGGGTACTATCTGGAATTGGTGCTGAGCAAGTGCCATATTTGATGATCTTCAACAAGATCGACTTGGTCCCGGATTTTCAACCCCCTGAAGATACCGACGAGACCTCCTTTGTGCTGTCGGCTCGGTACTCGACCGGTATCTCAACCCTTCAGGCCGAATTGGTAGTCCGTTCATCAAGGCATTTCAAAAAATAACCAAAGTCGATAGGAAAGAATCTGCTCTCTTGTGCCGATAAACTCAAGAGAGGTTATTATCTATGGCAAGACAGATACTCATCGTTGACGACAATCCCAATATGGCCAGTCTGCTTTCGGACATGCTGGATGTATTTGATTACCAGACGGTTCGTGCCGATGACGGCATGAAGGCACTTGAGGCGATGGACAAGCAGAATTTCTCGTTGGTTATCACCGATATGCGTATGCCCAACATGAGCGGCATGGAATTGCTGGAGAAGATCAAGGAGAGGAATCCCAGCCTGCCGGTAGTTCTTATCTCCGGCTATTCGATCAAAGATTTCGAATCCGAAACCAACAAACCGGATGGCTTCCTGGCCAAACCGTTTATGATGTCGGACATCGAACAGCTGCTCAATTCGCTGCTGTAATACTGTTTCATTATTAACAAATGAACCTTCTTCGCTATCCCCGTTGGCGTTCTCGGAATAATTGGCCGATCTCAGCTCCGACTATGAATACCACCGAAGAATAGTAGAACCAGAAGGCCACGACTACCAGAAAGACATAAGTGCCGTAGATGGCGGTTAGGGTTGCCGCATGTGTGATGTAATACCCAAAAGCCTGTTTAGCGATCTCCCACAAAACCGCTGCCCACAACGCGCTAAGAGCCACGACCCTTTTCTGAAGCTTCTCATACGGTATTAGATAGTACAACACAAAAAACACTGAGAAAACAATCGTAAACGACAAGACCAAAAACGAGAACCGTTCCAAAGTACTTAGCTCCAGAGATTGTAGCAGTTCAATTTTAGAGGCGGAGTCTTTGAGAATCTCCAGTACCGGCAAAATGGTAATCGAGAACAGAACGTAAATCATTACCAACAGGATCATTCCGAGATCGCGAAGTTTTCCGACCAGTGGGTGTTTTTGCACTTTGCTGTTGAAGGCGCGGTTGAGGATAGTGCGCATGGTCGAGAACAAACCACTGGCGGCGAACAGCAGGCCAAACGCACCGATAATCCCGGCCACCTTGCGATAGACACGGAATTCTTCGATGCGATCAAAAACAAACTGCTGGACCGTGTTACTGTAGGTTTCAGACGGAATGAAGCGATCAATGATAATTGTGATTTCGCTTTCCAGGGCACTCTGTTCCAGAATTATTCCCAGGACAGCGAACATCACCAACACAATCGGTACCACACAAACAAACAGCGAGAACGACAGCCCGCTCGACAGCAGGAAGATGTGGTGCTCGTCAATGCGATAATACAATCCGCCAAAATAGTGCCGTAGCCATTGCCGGACGGAGTAATACACCGGGGGATGGAAAAACCATACGGGCTTATTGTTTTCGTGGTCAGATGCCATCGTAGCTTTCGATGTTAGTTCTACTTACTGCAATAACAGCGTTCTGCAGATGGTTGTCAAGGTGAGGGAACCAGGCTGGTTACAGACCAAGAAAAAAGGCCGGGTGCAAAACCCGGCCCTGGAAACCAGTCATTGAATCATCACTACTGCTTCTTCACGTTGTCGCGTGAAAGAACACCAAAGAATTCGTTGAACACCAACTCCGTTGGTTTAATATCATACGGTCCGAATTCCAGTTGTGTTGTAGTGCCGGTTACGGTCTCACGTTCAAACGTTGAGCTACCATCGCCATGCTTAATTTGCATGATAACCGGCATGGCGAAGCTCGGTGAAACATTCGTGGTCACTATATTGATTAGCACGTAGAACTTGCCATCGCGTGATTCGATGGAGTAGTTAACGTTGAAAGTTGGTAAGTCCACGCCATAAAGCCAGTGCTCGAAGAACGAATCGAGTGGTTGGCCATAGTGTTTTTCAGCCAGGGTAATAATATCGGCGTTAGTGTAAACCTTATTGTTCACCAGGAGGAATAGTCTCTGAAGGAACTTTGTGAACTTGGCTTCTGAGCCAGTATCGAGGTCGTACATCAAGAACCGCAACATATGTATCATCCAGACACCCTTGTTAGTGCGGATGGTCTCGCAGAAGTCACTCTGTTTTTCTTCATCGGTGAAAGTGTTGGGGCGAACACCTGCTGCAAGAGGTAAATCACGGCCCAGACCCAACGCGGTGTACAGGGAATCCCGGCGAGAATACATGTTGGTGTAATATGTGCCACCCTTGAGATGGGTCTGTAGATACATCAAGGCAAAGTACGCCGGCAGAGCTTCGGTAGTCCATTGTTCCCGGTCGGTGGCAGGTCGCATAGTAGACCCGAACCACTGCAACGCGGTGGCATTACCAGCCACGAAATCATAGGCGCCCAGAGAAATCCAACCACCCTCCGTCACACAAGCCAACTGCGGAGCTTTGAGCATACCTGGCATACTCTGGAAACCTTCGGGGATAACGTACTCGACAAACGTATGGGGGGGTGATCCGAGCAGACCTGACATATAGTTGAAGGCGTCGATGATCGCCTGCTGATACTTATCATCGGTGATGAAGCAATTGAGCTTTTTCTTGATGTGTTTGGCTCGTAGAAAATTCAGAGTCAGGCCGGTCTCTGACACAATGGGAATTGTGTCCTGAATGCCACCGGGATAGACATGGAAGAAGAATTTTCTGAACGGCGCCGGCGAAGTTGAAGTAAACCGGACCGTCTTGCCATCGACTTTCTCCGGTTCACTTTTGTTCGGCAGGTAATAATTGTACCCTTTCGGAACGGTGAAGGTCAACTCGTACGGGCAGGGAGCCGGGTTGTCGACGTAGGGAGCGAAATGGTCGAAATGCTTTCCATGATAGTAGCATTTCAATTCTATCGTGTCTCCCTGAAACACATATTCGGGGAGGACCAGACCGGAAAACTCAAACGACTTGCGTCGAATAAAATCGACACGAACACCCTCGTGCAGAATCGAGTCCAGATTCAGGTTGAACTGGAGATACATCGTCAAATAGCGGAGGCTATCAGAATTGATCGCCATCTTGATGGTAGCTTCGGCCTTATCAATCCGACGTCCATCGGTGCCACTCAGATGAAGGTCACCTTCTCTTGAAACTATAGTGGTCGCATAGGGGATATCCGACATAGCCGTATCGTCATAGACGCCGTTTTCTTCACGCTGAAATCTGGCTCCAACTGTGGCCAACATGTCGCCGCCCTGGTATTCGTAGGCCAGCTCGACCTGTTCTGGTCGGTTGGGATCATACGAGAATACCCAGCGATTAAAATCGGCCCAGAAGTAGCCGTCGGAACTGCGTTCATACAGTGAGCGTAACAATTGGAAGTAATTATCACGCGGGTGAAAGATACTGGCTTTGAAAAACATTTCACCCTGGGCTTCTTTGGCTGGCTGGAACATTTTCCAATCCAGTTGTTGTTCCTTAAATGTGAACCGTTCCTTGAGTTTCAAATCAAGATCATCAGCCATACGAATGAACAGAAGCTCAAAGTCTTCATTGACAACACTATCGCCCGAAATCTTGAACAGCCCCTGCCGCTCGGTGTGGGATGGAACGGTGATGGCGGCATGTCCCTGGCCAACGAATATCGCAGTAGTAGGGCGGCCATGAACATAGCGCAGAAAGTGGATAGTACCCTCTTTCAGGGTGAAAGTGGCCACGTCCTTCTGGTAAACGAAATTACTGATAGTGGCAATCTCGCCCATGTTATTGAGTAGGTCCTGATCAAGTACACCGTAGTTGTCCTCGAACTTATCGAAGAAATCCGATGCCACACAGGGAATCGCAACGAGCAATGCGGCGGACAAGGTCAAGTTGAGCAGTAGCTTTCGGTTCATTCTTCCCTCGACTCTGAGAATTTAGTTTCCTTCACTATGTATGGGATATATGACGCATAACTGCCCCTAATGTCAAATGATTCCTGTGCACACCCTACCGACCTGACGGTTGGTATCGGGGATATTTGTGACTGTATTGCAATCCGAGCCGCTTTCAACGGAGAAGCCAGTTTTCCAGCGGCAGGGTCTTGGTCGGATGACGGTTGGTCAGCAGGTAGCTATTTAACTAACTCCTGGACTTTCTTGAGCAGTTCGTCTCTATCAACCGGCTTTTCCATGAAACCGGCAGGCATCATAATATGTTTGTTTCGCTTGATGAAGACCTTCACATCGGTCGAAACGCCGGTTACCATAATAATAGGGATACCCGATGTCTCTTTGGTCTCCTGAAAGTTCCTTAGAGCCTTCAGGCCGGATTCGTCGGCCATCGAAACATCAAGAGTAATCAGATCAGGATGTTCGGATTTGGCTTTTGCGAAGCCTTCGGCACCGCTGAAGGCTGAAATAGCTGTGAAACCGTTATCTTCCAGGAATGTAGTCAACCACTCGACCATATCCGGCTCGTCGTCAACGACGAGTATTTTCTTCTGGTCAGCCATATCTTATTATCTCCTTAGTATCAACTGGACTGTTCCTCGGACAATTCAACCTCAGGTCGTTTACGCGGCAGTTCAACAAAAAACCGACTTCCCTGTCCCTCTTCGGATTCAATACGGATCGTCCCGCCATGGGCATGAACAATCTTGTGAGCGATGAACAGCCCAAGGCCGGTGCCGCCAGCTCCTTTGGACGAGAAGAACAAACTGAAGGCCTTCTCTCGGGTCTCTCGATCCATGCCGATACCAGAGTCCGAAACAATGAATTGAATGCCGTCTGCTTTATCGTTCATTTCGACTTTGACCATGTGCTCGGTCTTCTTGGTATCAATACGACAGGCATCAAGGGAGTTCTCCACCAAATTGACCAACAGAGATCGTACCATTTGTCGGTCCCCTTCATATTCACCGGTTCCGCTAACCGATTTTTCGAGGGTGATACCGAGTGTTCTGGCGCGTTCTTCCATTATTTTGCACACGTCCTGGAGGATTTCGCCAGCTGAGATCTGCTCCCAGTTTGGTTCGCGGTCTTTGGCATAGTATAAAATGTCCAACACCATCGAACGGATACGATTGATGTTCCTCAGGGCAATATCCCAACCTTTTTCCACACGGGCATTGTCATTTTTTTCCTGTCCGGAGTTGATGAGATAAATACCACCATCAAGACTGTTGAGGAGTCCTTTGATGCCGTGTGAAATAGTGCCGATAAGTAGTCCGACCGACGAGAGCTTGTCTTGCAACATCCGAATGGCGGTGATGTCGGTGCTCATCTCAATCACACTGTCGACTTCGCCTTCGCTATTGCGTATCGCTGCAGTATGCACGAGAACGTTGATTGACTCCCCTGATTGCGAGGTCACAACTTCTTCGTGGTTCCGCGGCTCACCATTGGCGAAGGTCTGACGAACTGTGCAAGGGAGACACTCTTTGTCTCGATGTTTGTAAATCTCGAAACACTTTCGCCCATAGCCAGTACCGAAGGTTTCACGGTGCAAGCGGTTGGCATCGGTAATATTCAGGTCCTTATCCTGAATCGAAATGAAACAGGGTACTTCTTCGAACAATTGACGATACTTCCGGCGACTGGTTCGAAGGTCCATCTGAAGGTCTATAAGCTGGGTTACATCGGTTGACATCTCGATGACTTCCGAAACATTTCCCTCTTCATCGAGAATTGGGGTAGTATTGACCAGGACCGAGACATCTTTCCCGCCCAGAGTGGTTACCACTTCCTCGCTCGTGTGTTTCTGCCCATCAGCAAATGTCCGAGCTACCGGACAATCTTCACACCGCTCCGGTCGTTGCTTGTAAACCTGGTAGCAATATCTACCACCAGGTTCCCCGAAATTATTTCGAAAGGAATCGTTACATTCCACAATCCGGAATTCGCGATCCTGGACTGAAAGGTAGCCAGGAATGGCGTCGAATATTCTGTCCGAAAACCGCCTTCGCGGATGTTCCATCACATTCCTCCTCGACCAATTTGACCGTCGAAGTTTTTACAACTTCCCGGAAGCAACCTGGAGAATCTTGCGCACGTTCACCAGTATGCCTTCCTCACTGGCCGGCTTGTCAAGGTATCCCTCTGGTGGCGGCACCGGTCGGTCATAAATCAACTTACGCATTTCCGGCTTGCCAGTGATAACACATACGGCAATTTGTGCGATCTCCGGTGTGTTGCGTAATTCTTCAAACACTTCGACCCCGGATTTTCCAGGCATACTAATATCGAGCGTAATCAGGTCCGGCTTCTCCGCCTTGGCTACTTTGAGCGCCTCGTCACCACTTGAAGCGGTCACAACCGTAGCACCGTTGTCTTCCAGGACGGTACTGACAAAGGTAACAAAATCAGGTTCATCGTCAACCACCAATATCTTGAAGCCTGCCAAATCAGCAGCAGTGGCTACGGCTTTGATTTCAGCCGGTACAGCTTCGACCGCAACCGGCACCTTGAGCCTTTCGAGTACCATGGCGTTGGCGACCAGGTTCACCAGTTGTGTCACCTTCATGTCGAGCTTGTAATGTTTGATAAGATCACTGAGACCATCGACGCAGTTGTGACAGGTGGTAACGACGATTTTCGCTCCGGTTTCCCTGAGCTGGTCCGCCTTGACCTTGGCCGATTTGAGTCGTTGCGGTGTATACTCAGACATCGACATAGCTCCGCCGCCGCCTGTGCAACAGAAGTTTTCGGTGCGATTGGGATACATCTCGCGGAAATCAGTACAAACCATCTCCAGCAATTCGCGCGGCTCTTCGGTCATGCCGCAACTACGGCCGTAATTGCAGGAGTCGTGGAAAGTAACCGGAATGTCGTTTTTCGTCTTGTCGACTTTGATGCGATTAGTAGTGATATACTTTATCATGGTCTGGACCGAGCTTTCCATGACGTAGTTAACATCCATCTTGGCCCAGTTCGGTCCTTCGCAACGAGTCGAACGATAGCCGTGTCCGCACTCTGAGATCACCAGTCGCTTGCCTTTGATCTCCTCGACTTTTTCGTACAGACGCCGGGCAACCGCCCCACCCAGATCATCATCGCCAGAGAATAGACCGAAATTGGTCATGTCCCAACCGTCTGAGGGCATCGTCCAGTTTGCGCCAGCTTCGTTGAAAATTAAAGCGGCATCACTAATCGTGCGCGGATCGTACTTGACTTCACGCGGATTGATAGAGTAAACGATGTCGGCATTATGCTTGTCAATCGGGATACCGGGACAGGAGTCGCCGTATTCCATCTTCATTTCATCAGAGAGCCACTCAAGGGTATCAACATAGTCTTCCTTGAGCACACCCATCTGGTTGCCGATTTCCCATTGGTCTTTACTGACCACAGCGACACCTTCAGGCATAACCCCCACTGAAACCAACAGGCCGCGAGCCATACGGTTAAACGTCGCCAGATCTACGCCCATAGGGCAGTTAATCGTACACCGTCGGCAATTGGTGCATTTGCCAAATACGGTGTCTTTCAATTCCTCAAGCTCAGCATCAGTATAGAGGCTCTTGGCCTTGACCCACCAGGGAAACACCCGGCCAGTCCAGTCATAATGCCGTTTGAAAAGGGTGCGAATCTTGTCCGCTTTATACGCCGGAGCGTAGGTCGGATCGTCGGGATTTGCCAGGACATAATGGCATGAATCGGTACACATACCACAATGGACACAGGCAGTCAGTGATCCGACAATCTGTCGGTTGAGCTTCATGCCCATCCTGTCAATAACCTTCTGTGCTTTGTATGATCTTTCTTTAGCCATGATATTCTCCAATGAGTTTCTCCGTGCCGGGTGCGCTAACCATATTACTACTGAACCCTTCTGATCGGGAAGACGCCGCGACGTCCGAGAGATTTGCCCAGGTAGTACCGGGTGAAGGGATAATAGAGGTAATGCGAAATCTTCGAGAAGGGCACATAGACCAAAAAGAACGAACCCAGATAGAAGTAAGCCAGTACCTGCCACTCACTCTGAGATGTGTCGTTGGGCGCAGCGAGGACGCCGAGCGCGAACCAGGCGGTCAACAACCAGAGAGAGAAATGATCATCGGGTGAACTGATGGCGCGAATGTACTTACTGGCAATGCGCCGGATAATCCGAATCACACCGACAAGAAAGGCCGCGCCAATAATCACCTGAAAGCCGAGCGCCAGAGCAGGCGGAATTGGATCAGCTTTGAAATAGAACGACACAGAAAACAGCAGCAGAATAGCAGCTGTTACGCCCAGATGAAAAATAACAAAACCGGCGTACATGAGCACATGGCTACGGGTGGATTCCATCGCCCACGGCATGGCCACGTTGCCCCATGAATATAGAAAGCCTTTGCGCGGGTTGGTATCCCCACGACCAGTGGCAGCCTGTCGTTCTTTACCGGCCACGAATCGGGTCAGCCAGTAGAGTCGAATAATATAAACCACTGTCATGAACCCCAGGGCGATATCATGAAGTGGACCTCGTGCAAATTCCAAGTCAAACATCACGTCTCCTTCGCTACTTCTTCATAGAAGCTATTTGCGCCTGGAAAGGCTTGTATTCGCGATTGTCCAGCAGGCAAACGGTCACTTCGCGGAGACTCGTTTTACCAGCCAGGTGATCCGAGATACTACCGAGCAGAACACGGGCGCACATATCGAGAGGAACGCCATAGAAACCGGTGCCCATAGGAGGAAAAACAATCGCCTTGATTCCCTTGCCTTCGGCTTGCTTCAATGCGTTGTCAATCGTTGCCTTGAGTTTGTTCTCCAAACCTTCTTCCTGAAATCTTGGCCCGACGGCATGAATAATATGCTTGGCCTTCATTTCCCCTGCCCCGGTCACAACTGCCTCGGTGGTTTTGAGTGAACCGAGCTCCTTGAGTTCTTTTTGCACTTCCGGCCCACCACGAATCGAGATCGCCGTGCCAAAACCAGACCCTAAATTAAGGTCGTGCTGAGCATAGTAGACAACCGCCTCAATATCGAGATCGATGATGTCTCCTTTGACCAGCCGAAGGGAACGATCGTTGACTGTTAGCTCATCTGCCATGTGAAACCTCATTCATCTATTGTTATTTGTTTGTCTGCAAGTTTGGGAACACCCCGAATACATGAGTTAAGTTCTTCGACACTAAACGGTTTTCGTATCCAGCCGAAGACCTCATGGTCACAGTAGTCCTCTGTTGTCCTGGTTTTGGATGAGAGAATTATACGGGCTACGGGGATGCGTATGTCTGAGAAAAGACTGCTGCACAGATTGGCCGTTCTCTTTTTGCCAAAGGCACAGTCTATTACAATATAGTCCGGGCGATAAGATTGAATAGCTACTGCGGTTTCGTACTCGCCGGAGGCAAAGCGTATTTGTAGCCCCGATTGCTCTATCCGATTAATTCCCTTGACTAACCTACGGTTTCCGGTGAGAATCAACACGTTGATGCCCTGACCGCTAACAACTTTGAAATAATCGCAGTCGTTGCAGTCAGTGTCACACAAGAGATTGAGACACCCAAATTCGCCCGGCAGGTCTTTCAACTCGTAGCAGCGGCGAGCACGGGAACGATAGGTGATGCAATCCATGCACTCAGCCTTGATTTTACCACCGGCGGCGAGAAACTCCCAACAGTACTGGTGAGCCTGAGTATCCGAGGCTAGAGTAACTGGTGGGGCCTGATCGTGAAGGCCAGACTCTGGCATTCTCAGCTCCGAAATCGGGATACGGAAATGCCCCCCAAGAGTCCGATAAGATTTCACTTTACCGGCTTTTACCCACTTCAAAACTGTGTCAGGCGAGACACTTAGCAGTTTAGCTGCCTGAGTGGTTGTCAGGTAGTCTTTCTCTCTGTTGTCGTCAGGCATTTCTGAGCTTTCTGACTTTTCTGTGTTTTCTGTATAATATTGGCCATTCTGCGTTTGTCAACAGGATTTTTTGGGTGAAGCTGTCTTTTTGACTGGATTCCGCTTGACAAATCGGTACGACTTGTCGATATTGATAACTAAACGGTTGGTTAAACTAAACGGTTGGTCGAAATGGATACCAAGAAGAACGAAATGTCGAACGCTTCCCCTGTACCTGAAAAGGAGCCCAGCCGGAGAATTCTCGAAGCAGCTTTGAAGGAGTTCTCCCGCTATGGTGTGGAAGGTGCCCGTGTTGATCGTATCGCCCAAAAAGCAGGTGTCAACAAGGCCATGATCTACTACTACTTTTCATCCAAGGAAAATCTCTACTCCGAGGTTCTCAAAGTCAGTTTTGGCAAGATAATAGCCTCTCTCAAAACGAAGACAGCGGAGTTTTCCGATTTGGAGAACGTCCTGGAAACCATTCAGGACGGTTGGAGATTGGTGTTTTTGAGGCAGCCGGACGTGTCCAAGCTGCTGTTGCGTGAGCTTGCTAATCCTGAGAGCAATGTGATCCCGGTATTGGCCTCAATCATCTCACGTTCTGAAATACCTCAGATCATTAGACATCAGTTCGAACAGGGAATCGAGGATAAGACTCTAAGGCCAATAGATATTCGCCAGGCCTGGGTTTCGTTTGTTACGATGAATATTGGCTATTTTCTATTATCCCCCCTGCTGGACCGGGTACTCGAAATCACTGACAGCGAGCAGTTCGCCCAAGAGCGCCGCCCGGCAATAATGGATCTTTTTCTAAACGGAGTGAAAGCGCGATGAAAATACGTCCATTCATGCTGACAGCTATTCTTCTGTTAGTTATCCTGATGATCGTTACCACAGCCTATGCTCGGGATCTCAGTTTGAGCGATGCTCTTGTTCTGGCAGGAGAGCATTCTCATTCGTTGAAGAAAGCTCAGGCTGATCGGATGGCGGCTCTGTATGGAGCCAAAGCTGCCCGATCAGGTCGGCTCCCGACGGTTTCGATAAACGCAATGGGGACTTATATTTCTGAGGTGCCTTCATTAGACATCAACGTCGGTGCCTTTTCCATGAGTCGCGAGGTGGGTACACACGAAAACTACCAGACCGACCTACGCCTGACAATGCCAATCTATACCGGCGGCAGGATCACTGGCGGTATTGCAGCAGCCGAGGCTGGCCTCAGTCGAAATCGTGCTCTTGAGCAGGCAAGCTCGGACGCGGTCTGCTTTATGACTCGATATTCGTACTTGCGGCTGGCTCGTACCGACCAGGAAGTTACTGCAGTTGAAGCTTCGCTGGCTCGTATCCGACTCGTTCAGGCGGATGTGCAGGCTTTGCACGCGGCCGGGGCGGCGGACTCGGTCGCTCTGCTCGAAGCGGAGCTGGCTGTGACTGGGGCATCTCTCCGTGTGACGACAGCCAAGAATGAACGTCGCGCGGCAGAGATTGAGTTGAGCATCATACTGGGATTACTGCCGGAGGAGCACTTGGCCGCGAGCGACACACTGCCCCAGCCGAGCATCGACCAACAAGTGGCCATCTTGGGAGCTAAGCCACAAATTGAGGTAGCTCGGGCAGGCATTGAACACAGCAAAGCAAGAGTACGGTTGGCGCGTTCGGCGATGGTGCCATCGCTTTTGGTTTTCGCAGGATATTCCTATGGCAAACCCAATCTGGATCGTTTTAATGATAACTGGAATGACTATTGGACAGTCGGCGGTCAACTAAGTTGGTCGTTCAATCTTGGCAGGCAAACCACACATGAGAGTCAGAGAGCAAAGTGGCATCTCAGGAGCGCACAGCGGGAACATGATCGGGTGGCTGAAGAACTGGATAGGGAGGTTCTGCTGGCTCGTCAGAAATTATTGCTTGCTTATGAACGCTGGGTCACAACCAAATCACAAAACCGAGTAGCTTCGGACAGCTACCGACTGGCTCGTGCCGGTCATCGGGAAGGAGCATTGTCATCGAATCGCTTGCTGGAGATCGAAGCATCTCTGACCGAAGCAGAGTCATCGGAAGCGGCGGCGCAGGTTGATTTCCATATAGCTCAGGCGGCTCATTATTATGCCCTTGGATCGGATAAACTCAAGAGAGGTTTCTGATATGAAATATTATGCCTTAGTACTATTGCTTCTTTTCGGGCTTGTTGGCTGTGGTTCCGATGACTCAGGCGTCGGCGGGTCAGGGTTCATCGAAACCACCGAGGTGTTGATCTCATCCGAAACCACCGGGCGCATTCTGAGTATTGCTTTCGACGAAGGTGACCATATCTCAAATGGGGATACTCTTGCTATAATTGATCCCACTCGCATTGAGTTGGAACTGGCGTCTGCCAGAGCGGGCTGCACAGTAGCGCTGGCCAATCTTGAGACGGCTCGGATTGGGGTTGATAAAGCGCACCAAACCGAACAGTACGCCCTTTCCGAAGAGATGCGTATGGCGCAACTGGTCAAATCCAGCACTGCCACCGGCCAGCAATATGACCGTGTTGCTCATGAGCACTCTCTGGCAAAGGTGGGACTTCAAGCCGCTGAAGCTACCGTGGCCACGCTCGAAGCTCAGTTAGATAAAATTGATACCGACCTGGATCGTCTCGAACGGCAACTTGAGGATTGTTATCCTGTGGCTCCGATTTCAGGTGTTGTAACCGAGAAACTTATCGAGGCTGGTGAACTTCTGACACCGGGGCGTTCGATTGCGACGCTGGCGGTCCTCGATTCCGTGTGGGTCAAAGTGTATCTGCCGGCCGGTGATTTTGCGACCGTGAAAATCGGTGATCACGCTACGATTGATACTGAAGCAGGTCGTACCTATGAAGGAACGATTTTCTGGACCTCGGATGAGGCGGAGTTCACTCCCAAGAATGTCCAGACCGCCAAGTCCCGGGCCGATCTTGTTTATGCTGCGAAAGTACGAATAGTCAACTCCGACGGCAGCCTTAAGATTGGTATGCCGGTCTATGTCACCCTGGGAGAATGATGGCGTTTCTCGAAGTCGAACATTTGCAGAAGGCGTACGATTCGGTGTCGGCCGTCAATGATTTTTCGTTCTCACTTGACCGGGGTGAGATTTATGCGCTGGTTGGTCCGGACGGCGCGGGCAAAACGACGATCATGCGTATGTTGTGTAACCTGGTTCGCCCTGATAGCGGCGGTGCCACGATTGATGGTCACGATTTCTTTGCCCAGTTTGATCAGGTCAAACCGATGCTCGGATACATGCCGCAGATATTTTCGCTCTATCCTGATCTAAGCGTTGAAGAAAACCTGGTGTTTCATGCCGGTATTTATGATGTCGTCGGGGATAAGTATCGGCGAAAGCGTGATGAGATGTACGGCTTTTCACGCCTGCAACCCTTTGCCAATCGTCGCGCAAGTGATCTTTCCGGTGGGATGAAGCAGAAACTGGCTCTTTCCTGTGCTCTTATGCATGAGCCGGGTTTGCTGATTCTTGATGAACCCACGACCGGCGTTGACCCGTTGTCGCGGCGTCAGTTCTGGGATATTCTTCTGCAACTCAAGAAACAGGGAGTGGCAATTATGGTGGCCACGCCGTACATGGACGAAGTAGCCCGGGTCGATCGCGCCTGTTTCATGTTCGGCGGGCGTAAATTGGCGGAGGGAACTCCAGCGGAGTTGGTGCAAACCTTCGATGGTTGCGTGTTCTTTGTAGATTTCATTCCGGACGCCAAGACAGTCACGTTTCTCAACAGTATTGAAGGTCTTGCGGCCAGTCGTTTCGGAGCCGGGTTACATCTTTATTTAGCTACTGAAGATACACCTGAGCGATACCGCGCTGAGTTGACTTCGGCAGGGATCGATCCATCGGCCGCTCGTCCGGTCGCCCCTGATCTTGAGGATTGTTTCGTGCAGTTGATGGAGAGACCGGTATGAGCCAACCCGCAGTAGAGACACAATTGCTCACGCGCCGGTTTGGTTCGTTCACAGCGGTGGACAAAGTCACGCTGAGCATATCGGCTGGCGAGACGTTTGGTTTTCTGGGAGCGAACGGGGCGGGCAAGACAACCACGATCAGGATGTTATGCGGATTATTATTACCGACTGAGGGGGAGGGGATGGTCGCCGGACTTGATGTCTTTAGCCAATCGGAACAGATCAAACGTTCCATTGGCTATATGTCACAGAAGTTCTCGTTATACTCCGATCTTACCGGACGCGAGAATTTGAATTTCTATGGCGCAGCTTATGGTCTTAGTAGGTCTCACACCAGGGAACGGATTAACGATTTATCGGACCGGCTTGAGCTGGCGGAGTTTCTTGATCGACCTTCCAAATCTTTGCCGACCGGGTGGCGTCAGC
Source organism: Candidatus Zixiibacteriota bacterium (assembly GCA_019038695.1). Classification (NCBI taxonomy): domain Bacteria; kingdom Pseudomonadati; phylum Candidatus Zixiibacteriota; species Candidatus Zixiibacteriota bacterium. The sequence goes on along the minus strand of JAHOYZ010000015.1, from coordinate 91,076 downwards.
GACTGGCATTAGGGGCGGCACTGTTGCACGAGCCTCGCATTCTGTTTCTCGATGAACCGACCGGTGGCGTGGACCCGATTTTTCGACGGAAATTCTGGAGCTTGTTGTATGATCTAGCTGAGGAGGAAGTCACGATTTTTGTGACGACTCATTACATGGACGAGGCGGAATACTGCGATAGGATTTCGATTATGCACCAGGGGCGGATCGTCGAAATGGGCAAGCCGTTTGAAATCGTCGCCGCGCATGACGAAGCCAACCTGGAGGATACCTTCATCTCTTTGATCTCCGGGCGGGAGAACGTCGATGCGTAAGATTCTGTTTATGGCGCGCAAAGAAGGATACCACATCCTGCGCGATTCCCGCTCATTGATGATTGTAATCATAATGCCGATCATGATGACGTTTTTGTACGGCTATGCCATCAATATGGATATTGAGAATGTTGTACTGGGTATAGTGGATTATGACCGGACTTCACTTTCGCGGGATCTGTCAGACCGTTTCTATCGCTCGGCCTATTTTAACGAACCGTCGGTTCCGGTTGATCTCGATGATCCGGAAGCCTGTCTGCGTTCCTCAGAGGCGAATGCTGTGCTTATTATTCGTCCCGGGTATGCAAAGTCCATTCAGTCCAATACTCCGTTTTCACTGGGTATGTTGCTCGACGGGTCCGACAACAATCTCGCCGCCGCCACTCAAAACTACGCCCAGGCTGTGCTGGGGGAGGTGATGGCCTCGCGCTTGCCATCGGGACAAGAGATGCCGGGTATAACAATTTCGCGTCAGGTGCTGTACAATCCTGATCTCAAGTCAGCCCATTTCTTTGTCCCCGGATTGGTGGCGATAATTCTGGTAATGATTTCGGCTTTGCTGACTTCAATCACGATTGCTCGAGAAAGAGAAACCGGCACTCTCGAACAACTCCACACTGCTCCGGTCAAGCCGATACAAATCCTGCTGGGCAAGCTGGTTCCATATATCGTTATCGCCCTGATTGATGGTCTACTGATTGTGGTCATGGCTCGGATTGTTTTTGGCGTGCCATTTGTCGGCTCACCTGCCCTGATGCTTGGCTTCGGTTTAATCTATGTTATTACCGGTCTCGCCCTCGGTATACTGATCTCCACTCTGGTCAGCACTCAACAGCTGGCCATGATGTTTGCCCTGACCGCCACTATGTTGCCGTCAGTTATGCTATCGGGGTTTATCTTTGCCATCAAGAATATGCCGCCGGTGTTGCAGGTTATCAGCTACATTATCCCGGCGCGGTATTTCATCGTTATCATCCGGGGTATCATGCTCAAAGGAGCCGTCTTTGAAGTCATGGCGGTCCAGGGGTTGAGCCTGCTGGTAATGATGATCGTCACTCTGACAATTGCGACCAGGCGATTTTCTGCGGAGGCAAAGTGATGCGTGCTCTGCTGGGAATGATCCGCAAAGAGTTTATCCAGATTTTCCGTGATCGAAACATGCTGCGGATGATTTTCGCTATGCCTATCATTCAGCTAATCCTGTTTGGATATGTGGTCAATACGGAAGTGCGGCTAATAGAACTGGATGTCTATGATGCCAGCCGGTCCCAGGATTCCCGCGAACTGGTCGGTGCCCTGACGGCTGTGGGATATTTCGTCCCACAATATATCGATGCTTCCTTGTTCGACATAGAGGACCGATTTCGCGACGGCTCAGCCGAGATGGCACTGCTTATTCCCGAGGATTTCTGCGGAGAATTTACTCGTGACGAACGTACCACTGTAGGACTTCTGGCTGACGGTTCCAACTCCAGCGTGGCTGGGATCGGGCTCGGATATGCTTCCCGAATTATCAGTCAGTATGGGCACCAACAACTGGGAATTGAGCCGCCGTTGGATATTCGTTATCGGACCCTGTATAACCCGGAGATGGAGTCCGTCTATTATATGGTTCCGGGTATTCTTGTGGCGTTACTAACGATGGTCACCGTTATGCTCACCTCGATGGCCATTGTTCGCGAGCGAGAACATGGCACGCTTGAGCAGTTGATAGTAACCCCGATATCGACGCCGGTGCTTCTGCTGGGGAAGATTTTGCCGTTTGCCATTCTGGGGTTGTTCGAGATGTGTCTGGCGTTGACGGTAGGCATACTCTGGTTTTCCATTCCGTTCGCAGGATCACTGATATTACTTTTTGCACTGACCGGTCTCTACCTGGTGACAACGTTGGGCATGGGGTTGTTCTTTTCCACCGTGACCTCGACACAGCAGCAGGCGATGTTTTTTGCCTGGTTCTTTTTTGTGTTCGCCATGCTTACTTCCGGTCTGTTCACGCCGGTAGCCAATATGCCCGATTGGATGCAATACGTAACTTATCTTAATCCGATGCGATTCTTCTTAAACATTACGCGGGGAATAATGATGCGAGGAGCAGGGCTGGTCGATTTGTATAACGACGTGATTATCTTGGCTATCTATGGCGCGGCTATATTTTCGTTCTCGACTCTCCGGTTCACCAAACGAACAGCGTAGGGGGGCGTGCAAGCCTGTTGCGTAAGTTCATTATTGGGCACAGTTGATTCAGCGTGTTAGTCGTCACCGCAGGCAGACTGAGGGCACGAGATTGAAATCGCCCGCACGTATTCGCACAGCCGGAATATCTCGTGTCGCCAATACCGCACCATATTGATCGAGAAACTCCAGCCTGATGTCATAGTCGCCGGGATTAACCCGGAAATCGCCAACATGAACCCGCTGCGGCAGCATGTGGGCACAGCGAAGGTCGGCATTCTCGGTTGCATCATGGACGATATCAACGGCCAATTTACCCAACCACCCGCCCAGTCCACCGTCATCGACTTTCTTTTTCAGTTTATGGGCGGCCAGTGATTTGCCTATCGTTCGCAGGACTGTACGCCACAGAATAACCCCCTGACGGGCAGCAAATGTCTCCTGTGCTATCAGCTCGATATCTTCCACCAACTGTAAATAGCCGAGAACGCTGCCATTGACGATGACTTTCACAGATGCGATTTGCGACGGGCGTGTCTTTAGTTGGGGAATTGACAACTTCGCATACATATCTCCCAGTCCGTCCGGTAGCGGATAGTTGGCAAAAACAGTATTAGCGTCGTTGCCGTCGTCATAGATGATAGTCAACAGGTTGAGCTGTTTATCCGCTCGTATCCGCAGATTGAGCGCTTCTTTCACTGGAGCCAACCCCGTCAGCGCGACAACGCTCAACATGGCCATATCGTCCAGAGCGTAGTCTATATCCGGCGGATCAAAGGGATAGATGTGGGGCTGAGAGCGAAAAGCGGATTGAAGATAACTGTAGTCGATTTCGGCGTCATCGTAAAGCCCGTCGGCGGCATACATGTGCATTGATAGATAACGGACAAAAGCCGAGTTGTTAAACCTGACAGCGTCAGGTTTGTAATCCACAAGGATAGCCGAACTATCCTCGCGCGTTTGCTGGGCAAGTCGGTCATGCGCTTCGACGTATTTCTGTTCGAGCAATTCCAGTTTGTCCCCGGCCCGGCGTACTTCGACGAAGGCATCATCGAACATACCCAGTGCCAGGTAATTCAAGGCAGATATCAGGTTGGTGTACAACACCTCGTAATCCTCACCGGCGTATTCCAGCGCATTGTCGTTGAGGAGCGTGTTGGCCAGAATGGCTTTCGAAATCGATTTGGTGTAAAGATCGTCAGCGGTTTGTTCCGCCTCAGACAGACGCAGAATGCTGGAATCATAGCGTTGAGCGTAATGCCACGTGAGGCCGGCATCAAGATAGTACAGGAAACGATCCTTCTTCCCGTATTTTCCCTCAGTTCGAGCAGCCTCAAGTTTCTGGGCAACCGATTCGTATTCGCCGGTCCGCAGTTCGGCAGTGAGCGGTTCGTAGAATTTCTGTTTGGTGGCCATCGAACCGCAACCACCCAGAACCAGCAGAGAAAGAAAACAACAGGCCGCCGCCGGCCATAATGTGCTGTATCGAGCAGCTACCACTTGTGGCCGCTCTTGGCGATACCTTTCTTGATTTTCTCGGTTCCGAGCCAGACTTTTTCGTTGGACTCGATGTGAATCAGTTCGAGGTCAACCTGGTAGAAAACCGTTCGGCTGCCTTCGATCTGGTCGGTGATGGTCTTTACGGCTCCCAGGAGAATAAAATCCGCGCCGGTTTCCTCGCGCATTTTCTTGCGCGTCTCAGCCGAGGCAAACTCCTGCTGGTCCTGACGTTCGTCTCTAATCTCGTAGCGCTGGTCACGACTGCCGACAAACCGCACGCTACCGCTGTTGATCAGTTCGCGCTCGAAATCCTTGGTGAAAATCTCGCTATCAATGTGCTCGTTGGTCTTGTTGCGGATCGTTCCCACTGTTACGATCGGTTTGGCTCCTGCTTTCTCGACATGGTTGACCAGCCAGGGCCTCCCGAGGCAGTCGGCGATCATCGTCTGAGCTGTCTGTCGCGCGTCGGTCTCGTTCCATTTGCCGCTGAGATCAGTCGTCTCGCCGGGATCAAGGCGTGTTACTTGCTGACCACCGCCGCAACCGATAACGAGAATAGTCAAGACTAGTGTTGCTACTAGGTACTTCATGGAAGCTTCCTTTCTATTGTGTTCCAAAGTCTTCTTTGCCGTTCACCAATTGCAGATTATACCCTTCAATTGTCGGTCACGCTGACTGCAATTGCCACAAGCTGACACGAAGGTGTTGAAGGTACAAGTTTTTTCTGAAGGGAGCAGCCAAGCCGAGTCTTGTAGGTCGAAACTGTCTTCAGTTTCGACATCTGCGCCTACTCCCCGAACTGCCCGTCCGTATCGGGTACGAGCTTGATTCCCCAATCTGGTTGATATATCCCTTTCTTCTGGAACTGCGGGAACGACGAATACGACCAATCCGCTGGGCAATGCGCCAAGCCATGTTTCACGGGATTGTAATGAATGTAATCAATGTGCTGATTGAGATCATCTTGATCCCGGATGATATGATCCCAGAAACGATACTGCCACATGCGTCCGGATTTGAGTTTCAATCGAGACCGCACCTTGGCGCCGAAAGACTGCTTCATACGTTTCATTACATCGGAAGCATTCCTGGAACTTGTTTCCACCAGCATGTGCATGTGATCGGGCAACACGACCCAGGCGATCAAATCGAAATCCTCCTCTGCGGAATAGTGTTCGATGCTTGCCCACAGAAGATCAAAGTGGTCAATGAGAACTGGTTTTCGGTTGTACGTAACGTGCGTGAAAAAACAGAGGTCATTTGGTTTGAAGTGTCGTCGGATGTTTGTCATTTCGTAGTTAATTGTCGAAACTGAAGACAGTTTCGACCTACTCAAGAAGAATCTGTCACCCCTGTAAATCCATCCCCCCGCGTGCGCGAGGGTGACAAAGCATGCCTGTCTACAGCTTGACGCGAAACTGGCCTATAATAGTCACCGATACGCCGTCGGGATTCTCAAATACCCCGCCCAGCGTGCCGAACAACGCGGACGTAGTTACCGAATCGATCAGGCAGGTACCAACAACCGGTTGGAAAACTTTCGACTCGGGTGACAGCTCATAGTGTTTCTGCAATTTCAGAAATGAGTGTCCCTGGAGTTTTACTGTTGCCGTATCGGGCAGGTCGGGTAGCTGTACATAGAGACGGTGCTTCACGTATTCGTCAAGCCCGAATCCGAACTTAGTAAAGCCAGTCAGTTCCGAGCCGCGGAAACCGAGATTCAGAATGATCACACTGCCGTTGCCGGACTGAACCGGTTTATCCACCAGCGGGTCCGCAAGTACTACGCCCGGGACATAGCGCGTCTGCTCCACCTTGACTTTGGTTTTCTCGCCGTCGGTAGTCAGATACAAGTCCATTCGGTATCGACTCGTACAACTACTGACCAGGAGAAGCAGATTCAGAAGGCCAATAACGAGCATTAGATTTTTCTGTGTTCGTTTGTTCATAGTGCTACAACAATAGCCAATATAATCCTGTTCGTCAAATACTGTTCTTAAGTACCCGCTTCTGGCTCAGTAGGTGTTGTTGACAAAAACGGTAAAATTGATATACTGTACATAACAGATCAAGATATACCCACTTGCTCAAGGACAGCGATGCAGACCAAAATATCTCCTCGACCGACGGCACGTCCGTTTTTTTCACGATCAATCCGAATCGTCTTAATGGTGATGCTTGTGATCACAGCGATCGGTGGACAGGCGATCGGCAATGATTTTCTCGTCCCCGTTGATGATTCCATTTCCAAAATGTACTCCAGTGGTGTAGCTCGAACACGGTGGGTAGACCCATCCGGTGGACACCCTATCACTTTTCAGGAGTGGTCAGTGCAAACCGGCGAACGGGGACCCTGGCGGTCGGCGTTGGTAATGACAGCCTCTCCCAAGACAACCGGTCGCGACCTGGTTGGATTCGGCATTCTCATCGACTCAGTTTTGTACAGTCAGGTTGAGGAATCAATTGCGTTGTATGTGCTTGATCTTACCGGCGAAGGCTACGATGTGAAAGTGCACGCAATCAGTGGCGGCACTCCGGCTGATTTGCGCAGTTTTCTCTACAGTGAGTATCTTGATGGCATGGCTGGCTGTGTTTTCATCGGGGACTTGCCGGTGGCATGGTACGAAACTGATTTTGGCGATCCGCCAGCGCACGCTGAATTCCCAATCGATCTGTTCTATATGGATCTTGACGGCAGCTTCGCAGATCTGGATGTGGATGGGATGTACGACGAACACACCGGCAATGTCGAACCGGAAATATATATGGGACGTTTGACGGCCTCGCCGCTTACAATGGGTGGAGACAGCGAAGCTGATCTTCTGATTGACTATTTTGACCGTAATCACCAGTATCGCAGCGGACTATTGCCGCTCAATAATAAGGCTCTGGTTTACATTGAAGACGATTGGGTATCGGGGGCGAACTGGTGGAACACCAACGTAGGAGAGGCGTATTCAGATCGCGAATTTGTGAAAGATGAATGGACAACGTTTGCCCCGGACTACGAGGGCCGGTTGGCCAACACCTACAGTTTCATTCAGGTATGTGTTCACTCGTGGCATGAGGGGCACCAATTTACGAATCCGAGTAGCGAATATTCGTATACGTATAACTCCGAAATCAGGGAGCTGCAACCCGTGTCGCATTTCTATAATCTTTTCGCCTGTTCCAATGCCCTATACGTCGAAAAAGACTACATGTCCGGTTGGTACATCTTTGGTCAGCAGTACGGTCTGGCGGCGATTGGCAGCGCCAAATCCGGGTCGATGCTGGCTTTCGAGGATTTCTATCGTCCCTTCGGTGATGGGAAAGAAATAGGCCAGGCATATCTCGAATGGTTTGTTGATCGCTCTGCCGGTGGCTTTGAGGAATGGGAGATCACCTGGTTCTATGGCATGACCCTCAATGGCGACCCTACGCTGGCTATTCAGAAGAAGAGCACCAGTTTCCTGGCGCAATACGATAATGGCTCGGCCTCCTATATGGTCCATGCTGATGATTATTATAATGTGAGATTTACAGCCGCTAAAACGTGTACCCTGACAACGATTGCAATTGATGGCTACTTCCCCGGTTCTCCTGCGGCTCGTATCTATGTCTGGAACAGTGACGGAGTCTATCCGACGACCGTCATTGACTCCATCGATCTGCCTTCAGGCACGCTTCCCTCTGTAGGCACCATCACCGTTGATGTGTCTGATCGAAATCTGATGTTTTACGAAGCAGCCGAGTTTCATATCGGGATCAATCACCTTAATCCCGGTTCTGAGGACACATTGTGGGTCTATATGGACAACGCCGTGCCGTCGGGTGTGAATCGCAGCGGCGGGTTTTCCGGAGGGGTCTGGAAAACTAATAGCGAATTGCTTGGCGCTGATTACAACTACTTGATCCGAGTCCAAGCCAATGCTGTCCCCGATCCACAGGTGGAGATACTTACCCTTATGGTTCCCGACGGCACCATTGGCCAGCCATACTCCACGACGCTGGAGGCGGCCGGTGGTACCCCCCCCTACACTTGGAGCGTCAACGCCGGAAGTCTTCCCAACGGGATGGAAGTCGATCTGATATCGGGAATCCTGTCCGGCGTATCAACTATTTCAGGGACGTTTAATTTCACCGTACAAGCTGTGGATGGGAACTGCCCTGGCACAGTGGACATTCAGCATCTCTCTGTTGTCATCACCCAGGCATGCGGTGATATCGACGCTAATGGCGAGGAGCCTAATATAGCTGATCTGACCTATCTTGTGGCCTATTTGTTTACTGGTGGTCCGCCACCACCGGTCATGGAAAAGGCCAATGTGGACGGGGTAATTGGTCCGGGTGGAATTATCAACATTTCGGACCTGACCTACTTGGTCGCATATCTATTTACCGGTGGCCCTGCCCCGGTATGCGGGTCTTAGATAGGAAGCCGGAGACGATCAAACGAATCCTCGCTGATCGCTTTCGATAGACTCTGATCTCCGAGCCGGATCACCGGCTGCTGAGCGGGCAAGGACCCGGATTTTGGCAGTTTATTATAGGGGCAATTCGGGGGGAGCTTGTGAAAAAAATCTCTTGACTTGGATGGGGCCGCCAATATATTCCAACACAATGTTTTGGAGCAGGCTGTTATGAGCGTGTTGAAACCCGACCCGAAAGACAGTTCGCGCCGGGACATTCGGCAAATTGGCCTGTATGCGGCAGTGCCCGGATTGTTGTTGGCCGGTCCGTTGATCGGTTACGGAATTGGCTGGTGGTTTGACGGTAAGTTTGATACGAGCCCATATCTGGCCGCCCTGGGTGTCCTGCTTGGGATCGCCGCGGCAGGTATTGAGATTTTTGAGTTGGTGAAGAAAGCTTCCTCGTCGGAGGATGAAGACGACGATGACACAGAATCTCGGACTTGATTTTATAGACCGTACTCTTCGTACGACTGGTATCCTATTATTAATAGGTCTGGTCTTCTGCCTGTATTACCTGGGAATCTATCCTGCATTGGCAATTTTCTCAGCCGGTGTCTGGTCGATGGTCAACTTGATGTTTTTGGCGGCTCTTGTGCGAGCGGCTCTCAGACCGGACGAAGTAGACAAAATGAGAGTGGCCGGTCTTGCCTTTCTGAAATTTCCCCTGCTTTACGTATCCGGATACTTCCTTCTGAAAGTGCCGGTTTTCGATCCGATCCATCTGATCATTGGTTTTTCGGTTATACTTGCAGTGGTGGTTCTTAAGGTTGTCGGTCGGGCTCTTTTCGGTTTGGATGCCAAGGCCCGGAATGATGAAAATATACAAGGGGCCGTTTGATGCTTCTCTATTATGTAAATGCTCTGGCCGTGTCGGTGGCCCAATTCGGTCCGTGGTTGATCGCAACTGCTTCAGGAGGTGAAGCGGGCGAGCACTCGGGTGGTCACGAGGGACCACCGCATTTGCCGAATCTCGTATATTTTCTGACCCACGGAGAGGGTTGGGCATACGAATGGGTAAACGTGATTTTCGCCGGTTTCTCTATGCTTCTTATGATAACTGTGGCCATGTCAGTTTACAAGAAACGCCAGATGATCCCCGGTCCATTCCAAAATGCAATAGAAATGATGGTTGAGGGGATGTACAATTTCATCCACTCAATTCTTGGCAAAGATACCAAAAAGTACGTGCCGTTCCTCGGGACTCTGTTCTTTTACATCTTGATTAACAACTGGATCGGCATGGTACCTTTTGGTCATTCCCCGTCAACAAGCCTTAATATTACCGCCTCGCTGGCCATATTGGTATTCCTTTATGCTCAGTGGACGGGAATCAGTCGGCTGGGGTTGGGCGGCTATATTCATCACCTGTGTGGGAGTCCGGCGGATGTGATCAGTTGGTGTATGGTCCCGTTGATGCTGCCATTGCATATCATTGGTGAACTAGCCAAACCGTTTAGTCTGGCTTTACGTTTGTTTGGTAACATCACCGGTGAGGATACATTGATCGCCGTGTTTGTTGGTTTGGGTATGGCTATTGTAGCCTTCTCGCCTGTGGGTGTTCCGTTGCAGCTACCGTTCTATTTTCTCGGATTGTTGCTTTCGACCATTCAGGCGCTGGTGTTTACACTGTTGTCGACCATTTATATATTGATGATGCTGCCTCATGAGGAACATGCTCATTGAGGCTCCGGAAATAGGATAAGAGAAGAAGTAAGATAGGTTTAGGAAGTTCTTAGGAGGACAAGATGGATTATCAGGCAACACTGGGTCTGGCCGCTCCGCTCGCCGTTGGGCTGGCCGCTATCGGTTCTGGTCTTGGTATTGGCAAAGCCGTAGGTTCCGCGATGGAAGCCATGGGACGTCAGCCGGAAGCCGCCGGAAAGATTCAGACCGCGATGATTATCGGTGCTGCATTTATCGAAGCGCTGACCATCTACGTGTTTATTGTCTTCATCCTGGCCAGCGGCAAGCTCGGCTAATAACCTGAAGCGTCTGAGGTACCTGTCTCGAAATCGAGAACGTACTAGAGAATTCAGGGAGTACTAATGGATGTATCATGGCAACAATTACTGACGCACGCGTTAGGGTTTCTCATTACGGTAGTTATCCTCAAGAAATTTGCTTGGGGACCCCTGCTGAGTATTCTTGAGGAACGCCGCCAGAAGATCGCTGATGAGTTCCAGAGCATTGAGGACGAGAAAGCAAAAGCAGATATGCTGCTTGGCGAATACGAGTCCAAGCTGAAGGATATTGACAGCGAGCGTCGGACCAAGCTGGTCGAGGCTGTTGACGAGGGCAAGAAGATCGCTGCGAAGATAGAGAGCGACGCCCGTGAAAAAGCCCGCGAGATTGACGCCAAAAGCAAGGCGGATCTCAAGCGGGATATTGCCAAAGCCAAGGTTCAGTTGAAGAACGAAATGGTCGCAATCACGATGACAGCTGCTGAGAAGATACTTGCGGAAAAGCTCGATGACGAGAAGAACCGCGAGTTGATCGGACGCTTCATTGAAAACGTTGAGAAAGCCTAAGGGCCGCCTATGTTAGCGCAGGAAGTTGCTCGCAAGTACGCCCAGGCGTTGTTTATGGCCGCCCAGAGTAAGGGCCTCATTGACGCCGCTCATGAGCAGCTTGAAGACTTGAGAAAGTTCATCGCTGAGGACGACACTCTGCTGAACTTCCTCAACGCGCCTCAGGTGCTGGATGAAAACAAACAGGCTCTGATTCGAACTGTTTTTGGAGAACGGCTGGAACAACTGTTTGTCGAGTTTCTCGTAGTCCTCGTGGATAAACACCGGGTGGCCCATCTGGCGGAGATCATCGATGATTTCATCCGTCTGGTCGAAGCCGAGAAGGGGATTGCGCGAGCGACAGTGATTACGGCTAAGGCGCTCGATGAGGAACCGCGACGGAACCTTATCGCCCGTTTGGCGGCCAAGACAAACTTGACCATCCAGATTGAGGAAAAGATTGATCCGGCAATTATGGGTGGTATGATTGTGATTCTGCACAACGAGATCATTGACGGTTCGGTTCGTTATGGACTGGAAATGATTGAGGAGCAGTTGGCCAAAGTTAAGGTAGTTTAGCTCGATTTGTGAATGATAAGGCCGCACCGGTTTGATCGGATAGCGGCTAGTGACGAATAGACCGGCTGATCAATGAATCGGCGGATGACGAAGCGTCCGGGTTACGATTGAATCGTGATCGGGAACAAGCAGGCTTAGCCTGTTGTGGTTTTGGAAGATATAGTTGATGTAAATACAGGAGTTCGGTGATGGGTCTCAACCCTGAAGAAGTATCATCAGTAATCAGAAAAGAGCTGGAAAAGTACGAGACCAAACTCGAAATGGAGTCCGTCGGAACGGTGCTCCAGGTCGGTGACGGAATTGCCCGCATTTGGGGTCTCGAGGATGTCCAGATGTCCGAGCTCATCCAATTCCCCGGCGACATTATGGGACTGGTGCTCAACCTGGAAGAAGACAATGTAGGTGTCGCGATTTTCGGTTCCGACACCAAGATCAAGGAAGGCGATACCGTACGCCGCACCGGCCGCGTGGCTTCGGTGCCGGTAGGTGAGGCACTCCTGGGTCGTGTTGTCAATCCGTTGGGTCAGCCGCTGGACGGCAAAGGACCGATTGTAACCGATAAGTTTCGGGTGATCGAAGGTCGTGCCCCGGGTGTTGTTGAACGTCAGCCGGTGAAAGAACCGCTGCAAACAGGCCTCAAGGCAATTGACTCGATGATCCCGATTGGTCGCGGTCAGCGTGAATTGGTTATTGGTGACCGCCAGACAGGTAAAACGGCATTGGTGCTGGATACGATTATTAATCAGAAAAACTCTGATGTTCATTGCGTCTACGTAGCTATCGGTCAGAAAACATCAACCGTAGTTCAGGTGGTGGAGACACTGCGTAAATACGGCGCGATGGAATATACTACGGTAGTCTCTGCCTGTGCGACCGATCCGGCCCCGCTGCAGTACATTGCTCCCTACTCGGGTTGTGCGATGGCTGAGGAGTTCATGTACAACGGCAAGCACGCGCTTGTTGTCTACGACGATCTTTCAAAACAGGCCCAATCGTATCGGCAGTTGTCTCTGTTGCTTCGTCGTCCGCCGGGACGTGAAGCCTACCCGGGCGACATTTTCTATTGCCACTCCCGTCTTCTGGAACGGGCTGCTAAACTGTCCGACGCTCTCGGTGGTGGATCCCTGACAGCGTTGCCGATTATTGAAACACAAGCCGGCGACGTGTCGGCTTATATCCCGACCAACGTGATTTCGATTACCGATGGCCAGATATTCCTGGAATCGGAACTATTCTTCTCCGGTGTTCGTCCGGCTATCAACGTTGGTATTTCGGTCTCTCGTGTGGGCGGCAACGCGCAGACAAAGATGATGAAGGCCAAGAATGTAGCTGGTAAGCTGAAACTCGATTTGGCTCAGTACCGAGAGTTGGAAGCTTTCACCCAGTTTGGATCTGATCTGGACGAAATGACTCTGCAACAACTCAACCGCGGTGAAAGAATGGTCGAGTTGCTCAAGCAGGGTCAGTATGTGCCTATCGATGTAGCCCGCCAGGTGATTATCATTTGGACCGGGTCTAATGGTTATCTGGATGATATCCCTGTAGATGCTGTGAGTCGGTTTGAAACCGAGTTGCTGGCTTTCTGCGACAAGAGCTATCCCGATATTGAGCATTGGCTTGTTGAGAAGAAGAAACTTGACGAGAAGATCGAGGGCGAATTGACCAAGGCTGTCAAAGCCTTTAAGAAAACGTTTAAGGCGGAATAGTCCGCGTTGAACAGTAACGTGAAGCAGGAAATAACGGATTAGGCAATATAGATGCCAACCCTTCGCGACGTACAAAACAGAATCCGGTCGGTCAAATCGACCCGACGCATTACCAGCGCTATGGAAATGGTCGCAGCCGCCAAGCTGCGCCGTGCCCAGCAACGGGTAGAGGAAGCTCGCCCATACGCTGTCAAGATGGACGAGATGTTGTCCAATCTGGCCGCTGGTTCGACCGGTGAAGTAATCCATCCCTACTTCGAGAAACGGGATGTAAAGAAGAAGACGCTGGTTGTGGTTTCTGCCGACCGCGGTTTCTGCGGCGGTTTCAACTCGAATATCATTCGCCGTGCAACTGCCTGGCTCAACGATAACAAGGATTTCGAGACCGAACTGGTCCTGGTCGGCAAGAAGGGCAATGATTATTTCAAACGGCGCACATTTCCTATCGTCGAGTTCTATGGTGATTGGGGTGGGTCACTTGATTATGACAAGGCAAAGATGCTGGTCAATTATCTGACTACTCGTTTTGTGCAGGGTGAGACGGATGAAATCTCGCTGTTGTACACTCGCTTTGTGTCGATGGTGAAGTTCAAGGCGACGATGGAGGAGTATCTCCCCATCGCACCACCTGAGGCGAATGAAGACGATGCCGCCGGTATGGCTGACTATATTTTCGAGCCGAATGCACAGCGTATCTATGCCGCTCTTATGCCCGGCTATGCGACGACAAAAATGGTTACCGCCCTGGCTGACTCGTTTGCCAGTGAACACGGTAGCCGAATGATTGCCATGAACGCGGCGACTACCAACGCCGGTGAAATGATAGATAATCTGACTCTGGACTACAACAAAGCACGTCAGGGACAGATCACTAAGGAACTGCTCGAAGTTGTCTCCGGAGCGGAGGCACTCAAGGGTTAGTCCCTGTAGAGTACGAAAAAAAAGAACGCTCAGATATATGCGGAGTTTGCCACATGGCTGAAAACATTGGAAAGGTTGTTCAGGTTATCGGTCCAACCGTCGATTGCGAGTTTCGCTCCGACGCTTTGCCGAATATCCTGAATGCCGTCAAGATCGTCGATAAGGAAAAAGAGATCGACCTTACGGTCGAGGTTGCGATGCACGTGGGCGACAATATCGTTCGTTGCGTAGCGCTGGCGTCTACTGACGGCCTGGTGCGCGGTATGGAGGCGGTCGATGTTGGCACCACCATCACTGTGCCGGTTGGCGAAAAAGTGCTGGGGCGTGTCTTCAACCTTCTGGGACAAACGATCGACGCCAAAGGCGATCTCCCTGCTGAAACCCAACGTCTGCCGATTCACCGTGAAGCTCCCTCTTTTGAGGAGCAATCCATTCATGCTGAGATGTTTGAAACGGGTATTAAGGTCATTGACCTGCTTGAGCCGTACCTCAAGGGCGGCAAAGTTGGTATGTTCGGTGGCGCCGGGGTGGGCAAAACGGTTATCATTCAGGAGCTGATCCACAACATCGCCACTCAGCACGGCGGCTACTCGGTGTTCTGCGGAGTAGGTGAACGTACTCGTGAAGGTAACGATCTCTGGTTGGAAATGACCGAATCGGGCGTTATCGAGCGGACTGCTATGGTCTTTGGCCAGATGAACGAACCTCCCGGCTCGCGTTTGCGGGTGGCATTGTCCGGTCTCACTATGGCCGAATATTTCCGCGATGAGGCGGGGCAGGACGTACTGCTGTTTATTGATAATATTTTCCGCTTTGTCCAGGCTGGCTCCGAAGTATCGGCTCTGTTGGGACGTATGCCTTCGGCTGTAGGTTATCAGCCTACGCTTGGAACTGAGATGGGTGGTCTTCAGGAACGAATTACCTCCACGACCTCCGGTTCTATCACATCGGTACAGGCCATTTATGTGCCGGCCGACGATTTGACTGATCCAGCCCCGGCGACTACCTTCTCACATCTGGACGCCACCACCGTGTTGTCGCGTCAGATTGCTGAACTGGGTCTATACCCGGCTGTTGATCCACTGGATTCAACGTCGCGTATTCTCGATCCGGGTGTTGTAGGCGAAGAGCATTACCAGGTAGCTCGTGAGATTCAGGTGACACTCCAACGCTACAAGAATCTTCAGGACATTATCGCTATTCTTGGTATGGACGAGCTCTCAGAGGAAGACAGAGAGATCGTACAGAGAGCACGCAAAATCCAGCGCTTCCTATCGCAGCCGTTCTTCGTAGCGGAGGCGTTCACCGGCACCGAAGGCCGGTATGTCAAGATCGAAGATACCATTAAGGGCTTCAAGATGATTCTGAGCGGTGAGCTGGATCACATCCCCGAGCAGATGTTCTACATGGTCGGTGGTATTGAGGAAGTTCTGGAACGTCACGAGAAAACAAAGAGCTAAGTAGAGAAATATGTTTCTACTTTCGATAGTTACGCCGGAAAAGGTCTTCTTCGAGGCGGAAATCAAGTCACTGGTGGTCCCCGGTACGGAAGGGTATCTGGGGGTTCTGTCCAACCATGCGCCCCTGATAACCGGTCTCATTCCAGGGCGCGTGGAGTTTCGGGATGCCGATGACAAGGTCAACCTGATGGCCGTCTCGGGAGGTTTTCTCGAGGTTTCCAACAACAAGGCCTCGATTCTCGCCGAAGCGGTCGAACGAGCAGACGAGATTGATATCGAACGCGCTCAGGCAGCCTATGAACGGGAGAAGAACAGGCTGATATCCGCCGGAAAAGGCGAGACCGATATCGACCTGCCGTCGGCGAGAGCAGCCGTGGAAAGAGCCCGTAACCGAATAAAGGTGTACAAAGAAGGCTCCGGATCCTGACCAACGGTACCTTGCCGGTATGACCGGTATCCGCTGAGGGCAGCCTGCAGATGAAATTCACGACGACCGGTCCTTTAGGGCCGGTCGTCTTCTTGTTGTATAGGTCTGGACTACAATTATAGGCTCATATCCTCTATCTTGAGGATCCGGGAAGCTCTTTTAACTCTTGACTTTCAAGGGGTGTTTACTTAGTTTCAAAGGCTATGAAATTGCGCCTGCGGGAATATGATACCTTTCCCGTCCGAACCTGCCTGGAGGCGGACCCTGACTCTTTTGAGATTGTTTTTGATGGAGTTTGCGGCGTACGGGAGGTGACAGTCGATCTGGATATTCAAAGATCCGGCGACGAGTTTTTCTGTCAGGCGGATGTGCGAGCAGTTCTGATACTGGAATGTGCACGTTGCCTGGGACATTACGATGCCGAATTGACGACAACGATGAACTTTGTTGTCTGTTCGGAGGTTGTATTTAATGAGTTACGAAAAGAAGCCGAGGATGCGGAAGAGTATGTCTTCTGCGTCGGCGACAGTCAAGAGGCCGACATCAGCAATGTGGTTCGGCAGGCCATTATAACGGCGGTGCCGATGTTGCCGCTGTGTGCGGAAGACTGTCGGGGACTATGTCCCCAATGTGGCGCGAATCGCAACCTCCATGATTGCGATTGCGGCCAGGAAGTAATTGATGAAAGATGGGAAGGTCTCCGAGACCTTCAGGATAAATGAACCTGGAAACGATAGGATAGACTGATGCCACTTCCCAAGCGAAGGCACTCGCGGACACGGGGTCGCAAACGGCGGACCCATTGGAAACTTGCTGTCCCCAACGTGGTGGATTGTCCCCACTGTCACAGTCCCCGGTTGCCGCATCATGTATGCACAACCTGCGGCTACTATAATGGACGCCAGATTATTCCGGCCAAGGACGCCTGAGGGCACTGACGACCCGATGCGATAAGCGTCGGGAGACAGGATGACAATCGAAGGCAAACATACAATTGTTCTTGATGTGATGGGCTCCGACAGCGGTCCCGCTGAGATTATCCATGGCGGCATTGAAGCGGCTCGTAGATTACCGGAGTCGCTCCATGTAATGTTGATCGGCCTTGAGACAGTTATCCGGGAAGTTCTCGATGACTGTCCTGACCGTCCGAACAATATGTCCGTTGTTCATGCCGACCGTGAGGTGCCGATGACTATCTCAGCCACCGAAGGAGTGCGCATGCGCGACAGTTCAATCGCCATTGGCATGCGACAACTTAAGGTCGGGGAGGCTGAGGCATTTGTGTCGCCCGGCAATACCGGGGCGGTGATGGCTACCGCTCTCTTGACCCTGGGTCGCCTCGAAGGTGTCAGTCGCCCGGCAATTACCACCCTGTTCCCGACTTCCGCCGGAAGACCGATTGTCGTACTTGATGTTGGTGCTAATGTCGATTGCAAACCGCTACATCTGTCACAATTTGCGGTCATGGGATCGGTTTATTCGAGCGTCGTTTTTGATCTTGAGGCTCCGCGAGTTGGACTGATATCTATTGGAGAAGAACGCAGCAAAGGAAACGAACTGATTTTTAAGGCCAGCGAGTTACTTCGGGACTCAGACTTGAACTTCGTTGGCAATATCGAAGGGCGTGATATCCTCTCCGGAAGTGTAGATGTAGCGGTGACAGATGGGTTCACGGGCAACATCCTGTTGAAGTTTGCCGAATCTATCAAGCCGATGTTTGTCGGCGCAATGCAACGCCAGGTACAGACCAATGTTTTTTCGCGGATTGGGGCCACGTTGTTATTACCATTCTTGCGGAGAATGAGAAGTCTGTTTGACTATTCCGAATCGGGCGGTGCACCGTTGTTGGGATTGAACGGCAATGTCATTATCTGCCACGGTTCATCCAGCTCAAAGGCAATTGCCAATGCCGTTGTCCTGGCGCACAACATGGTGGCCAAGGGCATCCGGGAGCGAATCTGCCGCGAGTTGAAAAACAATCAATTTGGACACCTTAATGGTTCACAAGATAAGAGCAAAAATAATCGGCACGGGGTCGTATGCTCCGCCACGGCGGATGACCAACGCTGATTTCGAGCGTTTGGTCGATACCTCTGACGAGTGGATAATTACCCGGACCGGCATCAAGGAACGTCGGATTGCTGATCCCGACATGATGGGGTCCGACATGGCCGCAGAGGCCTGTCGCAACGCACTCGATATGGCCGAGTGTACCCCCGAAGAGATCGAAATGCTCATCGTGGGAACGGTCACTCCCGACTATCGTTTGCCCTCCGAAGCCTGTGTTGTTCAGGAGAAGCTGGGTCTGGTCAATGCTGTCGCTTTCGATATTGCAGCGGCCTGCACAGGGTTTATCAACGGTTTGTCATTGGCTAGTTCGGTGATTGAATCTGGACAGGCTAAAAAGGTGATGGTGGTTGGCTGCGAGAGGCTGTCGTCAATTACTAACTACGAAGATCGCAGTACATGTGTGCTGTTTGGCGATGCGGCCGGGGCTGCTGTCTTGAGTGCCGAAACCAATGGCAGCGGAGTAATCTCAACTTTCATGAAGT
Source organism: Candidatus Zixiibacteriota bacterium (assembly GCA_019038695.1). Lineage (NCBI taxonomy): Bacteria > Pseudomonadati > Candidatus Zixiibacteriota > Candidatus Zixiibacteriota bacterium. Next base: position 72,484 of record JAHOYZ010000015.1, on the reverse strand, counting down.
CCGATGGCCGCCTGGCCAGGCTATTGTGGATGGAAGTAGGCGGTACAAGGGTTCCTTATGACCACAATAATCTTGAAAACGGCAAGGACAAGATCATGATGATCGGGTCTGATGTTTTCAAGGTGGCTGTCCGTGAGATGTGTAATGCGGCACAGAAGGTTGTTGAGCAGGCTGGACTGACCGCTGATGATATTTCGTTGGTCGTTCCGCACCAGGCTAATATCAGGATTATCGATGCTCTAACTAAACGACTAAAAGTAGACAAAAGCAGAGTATTTCAGAATATTGAAATGTATGGCAACACCTCCGCTGCCTCTGTCCCTCTGGCACTGGATCAAGCCAACCGTCAGGGTATCCTCAAATCCGGGGACCACATTCTGATGGTAGCCTTTGGCGGCGGGCTGATATGGGGTGCAGCCCTGGTGAAGTGGTAGGATTTATGAGTAAGACAGTTCTTTTCTTTCCGGGGCAGGCTTCGCAGTATGTTGGCATGGGGCAGGATCTACATGCCCATTCGGCTGATGTACGTGCCCTGTACGAATTGGCGTCCACTGAGATGGACTATGATATTGCCCGGCTCTCGTTTGAGGGTCCGGTCGAGGAGTTGAAACGAACCCGCTTCACTCAACCCGCGATCTTGCTACATTCTCTGGCGGTTTTGACCGTTTTGGGCGACAAGCTTCCGTCCTTTGACTTTGTCGCCGGACATTCGTTGGGCGAATACGGGGCGTTGGCAGTTGCGGGTGCTATGACTTGCGAGCAGGCCATTAAGGCAGTTGTCAGACGGGCCGCCCTGATGGAAGAAGCTTGCCTTCAAAGACCGGGTACGATGGCGGCCATAGTGGGTCTTTCGGCGGACAAAACGGAAGATATTTGCAATCGCGCATCAGCTGCGGGGGTGGTGATTCCTGCTAATTATAACTCCGCCATTCAAATAGCCGTCTCCGGTGAAGTGGTGGGCGTTGAAAAAGCGATTGAGCTGGCCAAGGAAGCCAAAGCCAAACGAGCCATGATGCTTGAGGTTGGAGGAGCGTTTCACTCGCCCCTGATGGAGCCAGCCAAAGCAGGCCTGGAGACCTATTTGGCAAACGAGACATACAAGGCGCCGTCAGTTCCTGTGGTGGCCAATGTAACCGCCCAGCCTGTTACCACAGCTGAAGCCATTCGTCCTCTGCTGGTGTCACAGGTAACGTCACCGGTGAGGTGGGCGCAGACTATGAAGTATCTCGTCGAGCAGGGAGTGGACACGGTCTACGAAATCGGCCCGGGCAAAGTACTTTCGGGATTGGCTCGTCGCGACATGCGGCCAGAAAAACAGATCAGTCTGGACACTTTGTCCGATATTGAAACGTTTACTGCCGGCCCAGAATAAGGATTATGAAATGATGGACCTATCAGGGAAGACGGCCATTATTACAGGATCAGCGCGAGGTATCGGGCTGGCCATTGCCACCAGATTCGCACAAGCCGGGAGCAATGTAGTTATTTGCGATCTGGATCAGGATGCGGTCGACCGCGTCGCCGCCGGATTAGAGACCGATGCCATTGGTGTCAAAGCTGATGTAACGAGCGCCGATGATGTCGCGGCTCTGTTTGAACAAACGGTGTCTAAATTCGGACGAGTTGATATTGTAGTCAACAATGCCGGCATCACACGCGATACACTTCTGGTTCGGATGGCTGAAAAAGACTGGGACATGGTACTTGACATCAATCTCAAGGGCGCTTTTCTTGTCACCAAATCGGCCGCGAAGCTTATGATGAAACAGCGTTCGGGGCGGATAATAAACATTAGTTCGGTCGTGGGACTAAACGGCAACGCTGGTCAGGTGAACTACGCGGCATCCAAAGCCGGCCTGATCGGGTTGACCAAGAGCGTGGCCAAGGAACTGGGTACCAGGGGTGTGACCGTAAATGCGGTGGCGCCCGGATTCATAGAGACCGAAATGACCGAATCGCTATCGGAAGCGGCCCGGAAGCAGTTTCTGGACCATATTTTGATGAAGCGGGCCGGTTCGCCAGACGACGTTGCCTCGACCGTGTTGTTTCTTGCCTCGGACCTGGCAGCGTACACGACCGGTCAAGTACTGTCGGTGGATGGCGGAATGTCTATTGTTTGAGAAATTGAGAGAAGGACAAATACAAGGAGTTATGGAATGTCTGTAGAAAACGACGTCAAGGATATCATTGTTGAGCAGTTGGGCGTTGAGATGAAGCAGGTGACACCGGATGCCAAGTTTGTTGAGGATCTGGGTGCGGACTCTCTGGACACTGTTGAACTGGTGATGGCCCTCGAAGAGAAATTTCAGATCGAAATTCCCGACGAAGACGCTGAAAAAATCGCTTCGGTCGGTGATGCTATCAACTATATCAATGACAATGGCAAGAAGTCCTGAGTAGTTGATTCCAACGCCAAACAAGCGGGAAAAATGAAAACAAGAGTAGTTGTCACGGGCCTCGGGGTTGTAAGCCCGTTAGGCAATAGTGTTGAGGAATTCTGGAGTTCACTACTGGCTGGAAAATCCGGAGTGGGCCCTATTACACGTTTCGATACTACAATCTATCCTGCCAGGATTGCAGCCGAGGTCAAGAATTTTGATCTGAGCGGCATTCTCGACAAGAAGAAACTCCGCAGAATGGACCCATCCGAACAGTATGCTGTCGGTGCCTCCGAAGAGGCGGTCAAAGACTCAGGTCTTGATCTGGAAGCGGTGGACCTTGATCGATGCGGAGTGATAATTGGCTCCGGTATCGGGGGGATAACGACCTTCGAAAAACAGCACAGCCAACTCGAGAAATCCGGTCCAGGTCGCGTATCGCCCTTCTTTATTCCGATGATGATTATCGACATGTGTGCCGGGTTGGTGTCGATCAGGTATGGTTTCCGCGGTCCCAACTATGCTACCGTATCCGCTTGTGCTTCATCAGCGCATGCTATCCTGGACGCCATGCACATTATCAAGCGTGGCGACGCCGACATCATGCTGGCGGGTGGTGCTGAAGCTTCGATCACACCTACCGCAGTGGCCGGATTCTGTCAGGCCAAGGCTATCTCGACCCGTAACGATGAACCGGAGAAAGCTTCGCGGCCATTCGATGTCGGTCGTGACGGTTTTGTGATGGGCGAAGGATCGGCCATGCTCCTATTGGAATCTCTTGAACATGCCCAGGCTCGGGGAGCCGAAATCTATGGCGAAGTCGTTGGTGCCGGTATGACCGCCGATGCTTACCACATGACCGCTCCTGCGCCTGATGGTCACGGAGCAAAGCGAGCCATGGTGCTGGCCATCAAAGATGCTGGCCTTGAACCGAACCAGATTGATTACATCAATACCCACGGTACAGCTACACCGTTGGGTGACATCGCCGAAACTACTGCAATCAAAGATGTTCTCGGCGAACATGCCGCGAAGATTCCCTGTAATTCGACCAAGTCGATGATTGGTCATCTGTTGGGTTCGGCGGGAGCAATAGAAGCGGTTGTTTCTCTTCTATCTATCAAAAACAGCATTGTACACAAAACTACCAATATAGACGATCCTGATCCCGAATGTGATCTGGACTATGTGGCCGAAGGTAACCGCCAGGTAGATGTTCGCTATGCTCTGTCGAACTCTTTCGGTTTTGGTGGCCATAACGTTTCGCTGGTTGTTGGCAAGTTTGACGGCGCATCTTAGAAATGGGCTTCTGGAAGAAGTTCACAAATCTCCTGGGCAATGCTGCTGATTCCGAATCCGTTGACCTGAAAGACGTTCAAAGGCTCATTGGGTACCAGTTCTCTGAGCCGACCCTGTTACTCCTGGCTCTTACCCACCGTTCATATTCGTATGCCCATGATCAGTATTCGAAGTCCAATGAACGGTTGGAGTTTTTGGGCGATTCGGTCCTGGGCCTGGTTATTGCCGAGCAACTCTATCGTGACCATACTGAAGTGCGTGAGGGGGACTTGACCAAAATGAAGGCTCTCCTCGTTAGCGAGACTACCCTGGCCGAGCTTGGTATTCGTTGTGGCCTCAACAAACACATGCTACTGGCTCCCGAGGAGGAACGCTCCGGAGGAAGAACCCGGCACTCGATTGTTTCAGATGCATTTGAGTCGGTATTGGGAGCCGTGTTTCTTGATGGTGGCCTGGAAGCTGCCCGGAAGATCATCAACAAGTTGATCTACTCTGCCAAAGACGATATTGCGGCCGATTCCTCGCGTAACAATTTCAAAGGGGAACTGCTTGAACGGATTCAAGCTCGGGGAGAAGGAATGCCGCACTACGAAGTCGTATCAGAGTCCGGACCGGATCATGATAAAGTATTCCATGTGGATGTGCACGTCAACGGCCGGGTCGTTGGCACCGGTCAGGGACATACCAAGAAGGAAGCCGAACAAAAAGCGGCAGGGAATGCTCTCGGCAAGCTTTCCGATTAGCTACATTTTCTTTCCAATTATTTCCATTCACGCCCAAGTGAAGATGACATAACAATTGTTCTATATTATGGTTCCAGCTCTTTTTCAAGTTCGGAAATAAGTGAATCGATTTTAAAGTCCTTCAGGTCCAATGACAACAAGCTTTGGTATATCCCGAGGGCTTCTTCTTTCTTCTGCTGGTCATCTTGGGTAGCGAGTACATTGGCGAGATTGATGCGATAGGGAATCGAAGTGGTATCCTCTGCATGGAGCTCCCGCATTTCCTGCTCGGCCTCGGCGAACTTGTTGGCGGCGACCAAGAACGTAGCACGATTGCTGCGTAATTCCGGTAGCGGCCCGAATTTCTCAATAGCGGAGTCAAGAACCCTAAGCGAGATATGAACTGAATCAATATTGGAAGCTGCCATCGCAACCCCGATAGACCATTTGATGTTCTCCGGCTCACTTTTTAGTAACAGCCTAACATAATGGTAGGCGTTGGGGAGGTTATGTTCGCGAGAGTAGAGGCTGGCCAGGGTTTCATAATACTGTCTCTCAGGATCACCAGTGGCGATCAGCACTCGGATAGCCCGAATAGCGGATTTGTTATCTTTGAGGGCTCGGGCCAGAGTAAGGAGTTCCAGGTTGATTTCTCTTTCTTGGGGATAGAGGACGTTGGCCCGACTAAGGAAGAAATAGGCACTATCCAGCAAGAAATCACGAGAATAGCTCAGTCCAAGGTAATACAGCGCGTCATGATCGGAGGGTTGCTCAGCAACGGCTCGGCCCAGGTAGCCTCTTGCCTCTGCGTATTGTTCATCAATGAAGGCTTTCTTGCCGGCGATCATCAGTTCTTCAAATGACTCCGGCTCCGGTGAGCAGCCGATCAGGACTAAGACAAGGAGTATCAGGACACAAGTTCTTCTCATGAGTTCCTTCCGTAGTATCTGTAAGTGATCAATGATATGTCTTTTCGGTTTGGAATTCAAGGGTTTCAAAGATAACATAGCAGTAATGTAAACTAATAGAGGAAAAGTTGACATGCGGTCTGGAGAGTGTACATTAAGTATCTGATGGAAGAATTGAGCAGTTACAGCAATACGGTAAAGACACTGGCTCTGGCGAAGTATGCCAATATTGGTCCGAGGCAGTTTGCGGCCTTGATGCACCAGTTCGGCGATCTTGACACAGTGCTCACCGCTGATACCGATTCATTGTCGGCCATCGAAAGCCTTGATCCCGAGGCAATCGAACTAATACAAACAACCAGAACAGAACTGGACTGGGTTGCTCGATATCATGACGAGTTGACCCAGCGTGATATCAAAGTAGCTACTCGTTTCGATCCGGACTATCCCCGCCCGCTGGAGGAGCTGAATGACCCGCCGCCACTGTTATATGTCCGTGGACAGTTACCTGACAATTCGCTCAAAAGCGTTACGGTCATTGGTGCTAGTCAGGCATCACAGGAAGGCATAGAGCTTACCGTTTCTCTGACACGATTACTGGCTGAGGCCAATATTCAGGTAGTGTCGTCGCTGAGAGGGGGCGTTGATGGTGCTGTCCATCTTGGAGTCAAGGCGGCCAAGGGGAGATCCTTTGCTGTTCTGGATTCCGGTGTTGATCATCTCGACTTGACGGAGCAAACTCCACTGGCTGTTGACATTGCTCAGGAAGGTGGACTGATAGCCGAGTATGCGCCAGATGTGGAACAGGATCCTGACCATCTGAAGGAAGTCAATCGACTTCTGGTCGGGCTATCCCAGGCGGTGGTAGTGACAGAGTTTTACAACGATTCACACAGTACGAAAGATACCCTCTCCTTCTGCCATGATATTGGCAAGCTCGTTTTCCTGATGGTCGATCCCAAGCATGGCGCTCTTTCGGATGAAACCGCTCTGGCAACTGCCAACGAGTATGGTGCGGTGCCGATTGTCGGACTTGACCAGGTGGATAATATCATAAAAGCGCTGGTATAGTTATCTGATGGACGATGTCTATCACACTCCGGCGACTGAAGCCAGATACGAGACAAAAGTAAAGGGTTCGCGGTTCATTGCCGAGTGTCGTCTGGTTTCATCACCCGAGGATGCGACAACCGCCCTGGCGTCTATTCGCAAAGGCGAGCACGCCGCCACACATCATTGCTATGCCTGGCGGGTGGGACTGTTTGATGACATGAAGTTCAAGTACTCGGATGACGGCGAACCTTCCGGTACTGCCGGGCGACCGATCTATGATGCGATGTGTGGGCGTGGGCTTGACAATGTTTTGGTGGTGGTAACGCGCTATTATGGTGGAACGAAACTGGGCACGGGAGGACTGGCGCGTGCCTATGGCGAAGCTGCGGCAGGAGCTCTCGACGCGGCAGGAAGTCAGAAAAAGTATCTGACCGCCAAGTACCGGGTAGTAATCGATTTTGGTCTGTTTGATCAACTTAATCGGATGCTGGCTAAATTCGAAGCACGACAGGTGAAGGCCGACTACTCGGATCGCGTGACGCTTGAGATTGAAATCCGTCTTTCCCGATCAGAGGTGTTGGTGGCGGAAATAATCGAACTCAGTGGAGGCAAAGCCACAGTTGAACAACTCCAGGCATAATAAGCAGCTCGATTGCCTTGGAATGGGGATTGTCCCGCTCGATTTCCTGGTGACGATTCCGAAGTTCCCGGAGCGGGGCGGCAAGGTTGATGCGACCGATCTTTGCATTCAGGGTGGCGGACCGATTCCGAATGTTATGGTCGGGCTGTCACGTCTCGGATTCCAAACAGCGGTGATCGTTGTCGTCGGCGATGACATGGCCGGACAAATCTCAGTTGAGGAACTCAAGAGAGACGGAGTCAGTACTGACTATGTTATCAGGAAGAAACGCCGGTCGGCAACTGCCTTTGGTTTTGTGGAGGAGAACGGCGGGCAGCGAACCATCGCACTTCATCGTAAAATTGGCATTAGCCCCCGCGATCTCGATCTTCCTCGTTATCCGATCCCGCGCCTGATCCATCTCGACGGACGCGACCTTGATGCCAACATGAAGCTGGCTCGCTGGGGCAGAAAACACGGCGCTGTCATCTCGTTTGACATCGGCTCGGTTCGTGATGATGTGTCCCCTATTCTACCATTGATTGATCATCTCGCTGTAGCCGATGCGTTCGCTTTTCCGTACACAGGGACACAAAATATCAGAAAAGCACTTCAGTGTCTGGCGAGGATCTGTCCGGGAACGGTCGTAATTACGCAAGGGACCAAAGGAAGTGCGGGGTTTGAGAATGGGAAGTTCTATCGACAAAAAGCATATAGGGTAAATGCCGTTGACACTACTGGCGCTGGGGATGCTTTTCATGTAGGGTACTTGTGTGGTCTACTCGCAGGCGAAGACATTCAACAGCGCCTGAGACTCGGGTCGGCGGTAGCTGCTCTGAAGTGTACGAAGCCGGGAGCGAGAGAAGGGATGCCAACCCGTCGCCGGCTAAACCGGTTTCTGGAAAGTAAGGCTGTTACATATGCTTGAACTGTTGGGCGATATAGACAGAACAATGTTCTTGTTTTTCAACGTGACCATCAGTAATCCGGTCACCAATATTTTGATGCCGATTGTTACTTCCGACAATCTATTGCGTGTACTGTACGGGGTCGCAATGATTCTCCTGTTGTGGAAAGGAGATTCGCGGCTGCGATGGCTGGTGTTGTTCTCGGCGTTCGCGCTGCTGGTAGCCGATCAGTTGTCGAGCCAGTTCCTGAAGCCGTTAATCGCCAGACCGAGACCATGTCACATAATGACCGACATCAATCTTCTGGTGAACTGTGGCGCGGGATATGCATTGCCGTCATCACATGCGACCAATGCTTTCGCTCAGGCGGCTTTGTTTTCGCTGGCTGCCAGGAACACCCGGTGGTATTTGTGGGCGTTTGCATCCATAGTGGCAGTCAGTCGCGTCTTTGTTGGTGTGCATTATCCGTTTGATGTTTTTGCGGGTGCGTTCATAGGGACGGCGGTGGGAATCGCCGTAGCCTTTGGGTTTGGGTATTTCGAGCAGAAGAGGAAGGAAGGCATCGCCTCTTCCAGTCAATCGAAAGAGAAGAAGAGGTAGTCCATGCCGTTTTCAATTGAGATCATCAGGGGCGATATCACTCATGTTGACACCGAAGCGATTGTTAACGCCGCCAACAACGAGTTCTGGATGGGAGCCGGAGTTGCGGGAGCGATCAAGAACGCAGGCGGACAATCAATCGAAGACGACGCCATGATAAAAGGACCGGTGATGCCGGGTGAGGCAGTGTTTTCGACAGCGGGAAAGTTGCCTTACAAGTATGTCATCCATGCTGCCGTCATGGGCCAGGATCTCAGGACCAATGACAAACTCATTCGCCAGGCCACAGTCAGTTCGCTCAATCTGGCCGAGAAACTCGGAATCAAGTCGCTTGCTTTTCCCGCCTTTGGTACCGGTGTGGGTGGCTTTCCAATGACTGCCTGCGCCAACCTGATGGAAGCCGCAGTGCGAGGGTATCAGCCGGTAGCGAAGCATCTTGAGCGGGTAGTGTTTTGTATGTTCGACGAATTGGGCGTGTACGCCTTCACGAAAGCGGCAGGGAGGGACCGATGAGCATATTGAGTAACATGCCTCTGGAGATCCAGCGGCAGATGCACTGTCTCGAAATGATAGACGCCAAGGATCGCATTGACGGTACGATGCGCATGAAACGATTACGACAGATTCCACCGGAGACAGGACACTTTCTGGCGATTCTTGCGGCTGGTGCCCCCAGGGGCAAGTTTGTTGAGATCGGAACAAGCGCCGGATATTCGAGCCTCTACCTGGCTCTCGCTTGCCGAGCGGTGGGGGCTAAGCTGGTAACCTTCGAGCTACTGGAGGAGAAAGCACGCCTGGCAGAGGAGACGTTTCGAAAGGCCAAGGTAAACGACGTTGTAGAATTGGTTGTCGGAGATGCTTTGGAAAACTTAGGAGACTTCAGCAAAATCGCGTTCTGCTTCCTCGATGCGGAGAAAGAGGCTTATCAAGCCTGTTATGAGCAAGTGATTCCTAATATGGTCAAGGGAGGAATCTTGGTGGCGGACAATGTTACCAGCCACCAGACCGAACTAAAGCCATTCGTTGACCGGGCGTTGGCGGACGAACGAGTTGACGCGGTAGTATTGCCAATTGGCAAAGGGGAACTCCTGTGCCGACGAAGCTGAAGTGTCGTAGGGTGGGTCCGTCCTCGAACCCGCCTCTCGAGGAAGGGTTTGAGTAGGAGCCCTGTGCTCCTGCCGAATGCGGCAGAACCACCATGGGGCTCTGCCATACTGACAGCAGTGTGTCGCTTGACCTCTTTCTTGCGAGAACGTGATTGTGATATTACGGTGAACGTGCTATACTACCAGCAGAATCACACATGCAATATACGGAAGGGAACACCATGCGGTCAGGGTTCGTAGCATTTCTCATATTCATTATACTCATCCCCGCCATTGTCTCTGGACAAACAAAAGTTGGGACAGCTGGTACGTCGTTCCTGGAGGGGTCCCTTTCTCTTCGTGCCAATGGCATGGGCGAAGCCGGAGTTGCCCTTTTCGATCCGCACTCGATGTATTTCAATCCAGCAGGGTTGGGGCTGTATGCGACCCAGCAAAGAATATCAATTACACCTCCACTCTGGTCCACCACGCTACCGGTGGATTTTAGGAAGCAGTTAGCTCTGGCAATTGTGGGATTTGACGCCAGACAGTTCGGGCTTGGCCTGCCACTGAGTTGTGGTCTCGGATGGTACCGCGTGAAGTTTGAATCTCCTGAAATGGTGGAGACCGACTACTATCGCGCACCAACCGGCCGGCTTTTTCAGTGGATTGAAAAGTCCGATAATTTTGTCTTCGCCTTAGCCTACAATGGTTCGGTTCGCATCGCCCTGGGAGGAACCTACAAGCTGATTGAACAGGGGGCGGAGGGTCGTTTTAATGACAAGGCACACGCCTTTGACTATGGTGCGACACTTCAGTTGCCTCTGGACAGCTTATTCAATATGAGGTTAAACGAAACTATCTCGGCTATAGTCCGACCCGTATTCGGAGTGGCCTGGCGGAATGAGGGATTGGATGTTGATAGTGGTGACAACAGCTATCCACTTCACAGCTCTCGACGCTGGGGATATGCAATTGAGTTGGGTGTCAAATGGAAGATCCCATTCTGGGACTGGAGGCTGATTTCGATCACTTCCGCGATTGATGATGAGAAAACGCATCTGGATGATTGGTTGGCACATCGAGGGGTAGAGATGGGGCTGGTTGAAGCGGTATCTTTCCGAATTGGTGAATGCGATGGTAGGGACGATGACAGTACAACCTGGGTCTACAATCCGGGAGGAGACTTCGACAGAACTACCTGGGGTTTCACAATCAGTAGTCCCGGTCTGGTGAAGGTTCTGGCCGCGCTAACGTCTGGCACGTCTACCCCGCCAAGTCGGACCCTCCAGTTCCTGATGGACCGGATCGCGGTCGAATATACTGAAGCACGGTATAACTACAAATCGCTTTTCCCTGATCGCAAGTACAGAGGTTTGACCATCAGCTACCGCCACACGTTGGGGCATTGATAGCCAGTTCCTTCGGCTATTAGCTTGACAAATAGGGTCAAATTGGGTTTCGTCCAGCAGGTAAGTATGAGTGAAAGTCAGCATGATATAGCGGCCCAAGCCAGTGTGAATAAGACCGGAACAACATATATCGACCTCTTCGAGAAATGCCGCACCTACTGCGACCCTCAGAAGGTGATGGAGATGGGTATTTATCCCTACTTTCATCCGATGCAGTCTGCTCCCGGCGACGAAGTGGATATAGACGGCCAGAAGTGCATCATGGTTGGTTCCAACAATTACCTGGGGCTGGTCGATCATCCCAAGGTCAAAGAAGCGGCGGCTGAAGCCGTCCGCAAATATGGTTCCGGTTGTACCGGCTCGCGTCTTCTCAACGGCACCCTGGACCTTCATGTTGAGCTTGAAGAACGCCTGGCCCGGTTCATGAAACGTCCCGCAGCGCTGGTTTTTTCTACCGGTTTCCAGACCAATCTTGGCACAATTGCAACCCTGGTGGGAAAGAATGATGCGGTCATTATCGACCGCCAGGATCACGCCAGCATTGTCGATGGTACCCGGCTCTCGTACGGCAAGGTTTACAAGTTTGCCCACAATGATATGGATGATTTCGAACGGGTTGTTTCCAACGTGCGCTCGAACAACTCGCGCGGGGGCTTGCTGGTAGTGGTTGATGGTGTCTTCTCAATGGAAGGCGATATTGTCAATTTGCCGCGGCTGGTTGATGTTGCCCAACGCTATAACGTGCGGGTTCTGGTCGATGATGCTCACGCAATAGGTGTCCTTGGTGAAACGGGTGCCGGAACGGCCGAGCATTTCGGATTGATTGACAAAGTTGATATCACGATGGGGACATTCTCCAAGTCGTTTGCCTCGCTGGGTGGGTTTATAGCGGCAGATAAGCACATAATCAACTATATCAAACACCGCGCTCGGGCATTGATATTCTCGGCTTCAATTCCACCGGCCAATGCAGCTTCGGTTCTGGCGGCACTGGATATAATTGAATCCGAACCAGAGAGACGAGAGCGAGTGTGGAAAAATGCACGTCGCATGCAACAGGAGTTCCGTGACCTCGGCTTTGATATCGGCGACACCGAGACTCCGATTGTGCCAATTGTGGTCGGCGATGACCTTGATGCGTTCACTTTCTGGAAAGCACTTTTTGACAATGGCGTGTTCACCAACCCGGTGGTCTCACCGGCGGTACCCCCCGGACAGGCCATGATACGGACTTCATATACGGCCACCCACACCGACGAGCAACTCAACCGGGTAGTAGAAGTGGTCGCTCGTGTCGGCAGGGAGAAGGGACTTATTCCTTAGTCACGCAGCCTATGGCAAAGATAGAAGTGATCGAAGTTGAATCTGCTTCACAATTGAAGCAGTTCATTACATACCCCAACCGTTTGTATCGTAACGATCCCAATTATGTCACACCGCTTATCTCGGAGCGGCTTGAGTTTTTCGATCAAGAGAAGAATCCGTTCTTCCATTCGGCCCGGGTAAAGATGTTCCTGGCTATGGACGGTAATGAGGTAGTGGGACGTATAGCAACCTGCATCAACTACAACCACAATGATTTTCAGGCGGAGCAGGTTGGTTTCTTTGGTTTCTTTGATTGTCCTGACGACTATGAGATCGCCTCAACCCTTCTTAAGGTCGCTATGATTACTATCAAGCGTGAGGGGATGGAGAAAATGCGTGGCCCGATGAGTTTCTCCACCAATCATGAGTGTGGTTTTCTCATTGAGGGATTTGACAGTCCTCCCACAGTGATGATGACTTACAATCAACCCTACCTGCCACGCTTGACGGAGAAGTTTGGTCTCAAGAAAGCTATGGATCTGGTGGCATATCGGTTTTCTGAAGAGGTCCCGGTTTCGCCCCGTATCGCGAAGGTCGTAGAGAAAATCACTGCCCGTGCCAAGATCACTATTCGAAGTCTAAACATGAAGGACTTCGACAACGAAGTTAAGCGTATCCACCGGGTATATAACCAGGCTTGGGAAAAGAACTGGGGATTTATTCCCATGACCAAGGATGAGTTTTTCCACACGGCCAAGAATCTCAAGCAGATTCTTGATCCGGATATCGCATTCGTCTGCGAACGTGGCGACACGCCGGTTGCATTTTGCTTGGCGTTGCCGGATATCAACCAGGCGCTCATTCATCTCAAAGGCAAACTTTGGCCCACGGGGTTACTCAAACTTCTGTGGCATACGAAAATCCGCAATAAGATCAACTGCGCTCGTATTATCACTTTTGGCGTTATTCCCCAGTTCCAGAAACGTGGTCTTGAGATGATTATGTACCACGCCTGTTTTACGACAGCCACAGGTAAAGGCTACAGTTGGGGCGAAGCATCCTGGGTGCTTGAGACCAATGATCTGATGCGCAAGGCTATCGAACAAATGGGAGCTACCGTCTACAAACGCTATCGCATTGTCGAAATGCCGCTGTAGCTGTAGGTTCCCGTACGCTCACGGCAAAGCGCCAATGCTCCTGTACTCGTATCACTCAGAATCGAAGCATTTCAATTCGTCAACCTTGAAAACCCACTCCGGCGTCACAAGGGTCGGCCCAGACGGTAGCTTGTACCAGGAGGACAGATTAGCATCGTTTGGGTTCTTAAGAATGTGTATATCCTGGGCCGGCATGTAGCTCTGCGCCAGAAGAAACAATTTCTCGCCCAACAGCGAATCGTAGGCCATATCGATCACAATAACTGCATGACCAGGGAAGCCGCCCTTGATGAACAGATCGCCGATTTGGATTGCTCCCGGCTGCCGACGCGACTTCAGTTCCTGGCTTAACGAATAGCTACCGGCATAAGTGAAGACGATTTCCAGGTACTCTCTGAAACACTGATAGGATGAATCAGGCTGTGCCCGTTTCTCCCACGTCACATTGTTACCGTTAACTATAGGACGGTAACCAGTAATCCATCGTCGAAAGGACGCTTCGTCACCGCTGGTAAACTTAAAATGTATAACCTCGTAATCCCCTCTCGAATACAGATACTCAGCGCGTAGCCGCATAACTGCATCGGCGCACTGCTGAAGGTTTCTGGTTCCGGGATCAATGTCGATCACCGCAAAGTGCGCCTCCTGATTCCCCTTTCGTTGTCCATTGTGCAGAAAGACGGGAGTGCCAGCTTTTTTCAAAGGGAGATACCGTAGCCACTCAGCAAACGAACTGTCATCGACAGTTACTCTCACGAATCCCGGCGGAGTTAGTATTTCTGAGGCAATAGTGCGTTCAATAACTTCGCCATTCTTCCAGGTATAGTTATTATCTTGAGCTAATGCTGTCATCGCGACAAATAGGGCGGAGTAAATTATAAAGCGTGGAATCATCATTAGTTCCTCTTATACACAGAACAATGACATAGGGTCTGTCGTTAGAAAGCGGGCGGCCCGTGTGAAGCCGCCCGCACCATATCTCCAATCACCCAGACGCGGTGAAAGAGTCTAGCTATGCTAGTTCTTCTTCTTGAAGTCTTCCATGAACTGGGCCAGCTTCTCTGCTCCTTCCAGGGGCATAGCATTGTATACCGAAGCGCGTACACCGCCTACCGAGCGATGACCCTTCAGACCTATGAAACCAGCCGCCTTAGCGTCGGCAATGAATTTCTTCTCAAGGTCCTCTGAAGGAAGTCGCAGCGTGATGTTCATCCAGGACCGACTGTCCTTCTCAACCGCGCCTTTGAAGTAGTCAGTGTTATTATCAATTACGCCGTAGATCAAGTCTTTTTTCCTCTCATTGATCTTCTCAACACCGTGCAATCCACCCTGTCGCTTGATCCACTCGAGGATCAATTTGACAACGTAGATCGAAAATGACGGCGGCGTGTTGGACAACGATTTTTTAGCGGCCTGGGTTTTATAGTTGAGCAGAGTCGGTAATTCGTCGTTAGACTTCTGCAACAGATCGTCGCGCATCACCACCAGGGTTGTCCCCGATGCACCCAGGTTCTTTTGCGATCCGGCATAGAACATGGCGAACTTGCTGTAGTCCAGACGGCGCGAGGCGATATCGGACGACATATCAGCAATGAGCGGCAGGCCATTTGTCTCGGGGAGGTAATGATACTGAGTGCCTTTGATAGTGTTATTGGTAGTGATATGCAGATAAGCCGAATCGGCCGGAATATCCAATTCGTTCTGGGAAGGGATGTGTTTATAATCGACCGCCTTGCCGTCGAAGGCGACATATGCCCTGGAGACGATGTTGGCTTCCTTGATCGCCTTGGTTGACCAGGTGCCGGTATCGGCATAGGCGCCGGTTTTACCGCCCGCCAGGAAATTCATGGGTATCTGGAAGAACTGCTGTGATGCGCCGCCGGTGAGGAAAACTACATGATACTTGTCGTCCAGACCAAAAACTTCCCGCGCCAGTGAGATCGCCGCTTCGTTGACCTCGTCAAACTCCGGAGAGCGATGAGAACTCTCGATAATCGACATACCTGTATCCCGATAGTCCAGCAGTTCGTCCTGGATGATCTTGAGAACTTCCAGCGGCAGCGTGGACGGTCCGGGATTGAAATTGAAAACTCTGTTTGCCATCTTTATGCCTCGTTCCTGGAGCGTTTTGCTCCTGGTTTATTTCTAATTCTTAGCCGCGAAATCGCTGACCAGTCGTTCAATGATAACACCGATACGCTTCATATTCTCTTTCGTCGAAGCACCAATATGGGGTGCGAAAATCGTATTCGGGGCATCCATCAACGGTGAATTCTCCGGGGGATCGCTGTACCAGACATCGGTGGCGAACCCGGCCAGTTTGCCGCTCTTGAGAGCCGCGACGATATCTTCTTCAACCACACACTTACCGCGACCAGTGTTGATCAGATACGCACCATCCTTGAACTTGGCCAACATATCTTTGTTGATGATACCTTTTGTCTGTGGCAGCAGAGGCATGTGCATGGAAACAAAATCTGATTGGGCAATGGTCTCTTCCATCGTGGGAATAATCTCAGCCCAGTCGGTAAAATAGACATCGGGGTGCCAGCCAATAGTTCGCATTCCGAACATCTTGGCACGTTTAGCGAGTGCCAGTCCGATCCGACCGAGGCCAAGGATTCCAAGCGTCTTGTCGGACAGTTCGGTTCGCTTCAGTTCTTTCTTGATCCACTTGCCTTCGCGCATGGAGGCATCACCTTTGGTGATGTGATTCGGCAACGCGATCATCAGAGCAAAAGCCATTTCAGCCACTGCCGCCGATGAGGCCTCGGGGGTATTGTGAACGGCGACACCCTTCTCTTTGGCATAAACCAGATCAACATTGTCCAGCCCCACGCCACCCCGAATGACCATCTTAAGGTTTGGTGCAGCGTCGATGTACTCTTTGGTCACCTTGGTCTTGCTGCGAATGAGAACAATGTTAGCCTCGGCCACGCGGCCCTTGTCGTCGGTTACTTCGCCATATTGGGAGAGAATTCCCGGCAGCGAGTCGTCAAAAGCATCAGAGATTAGAACCAGCATTTTTTGAACCCTCACAGTTTATTCGTCAAGGAGATTAACTACCATGCCACTACGCAGCTTCGGTTCGAACCAAGTCGATTTGGGCGGCATCACTTGCCCGGCATCAGCTACCGCCAGCAATTGAGTCACCGTGACCGGGTACAACGAAAAAGCGAGATCGAAATCACCGGAATTGACAAGCTTCTCAAGCTCGGCTACTCCCCGGATACCGCCTATGAAATCAATGTTTTTGTCGGTGCGGATGTCTTCAATACCAAGTACGGGACCCAACAAATTGGACGTCAGCACCGCCGCATCAATCGAGTCGGCCGGATGGTTAGCGTCGAACGTGCCCGGTTTGGCGGTCAGACGGAACCAGTTCCCCTGGCATAGTGTGCCAAAACAGTATGGGTTCTTTGGCTCAAGCGGTTCCTGCAGGGGGGTGACATCAAATGCATCCTTCAAACGTGCCACAAACGCGTCAGCCGTCATACCGTTCAGACCTTTGACGACCCGGTTGTAGGGCAGGATACGAAGTTCGCTGTCGGGGAAAATCACATTGAGAAAGAAGTTGTAGTACTCGTTGCCGGTATGGTTTGGATTCTGTTCTTTCATACGGCGGGCAACTTCAGAAGCGGCGGCCGAACGATGATGGCCGTCGGCGATATAGATAGCATCCAGTTTCCCAAATGCTGCAACCAACACGTTTATGGCTCCAGAGTCATTGATAACCCACATCTCGTGGCGCACATCGTCCTCGGTGGTGAAATCGTATTCGGGAGGTGCGGCAGAAATACCGGCAAAGATTGCTTTGATGTCCGGATTGTCACGGAAAATGGAGAAAACCGGCCCTACCTGGGCGGCGACTTTTTGGATATGATCCGCCCGGTCGTTGACTTTGACAGGGCGAGTATGCTCGTGCTTCTTTATTGTGCCCTGCTCGTATTCTTCGCACGAGGTGAGTGTCACCAGCCCGGTTTGGCTCTGGCCTTTCCAGGTGAGACGGTACAGATAGAAACAGGGCTTCTGATCGCGCAGCATGATATTGTCATCAGCCAGACGCTGGAGGTTTTCTTTGCCACGAAGGTAGACTTCATCGCTGTACATTGAGACACCCGGTTTGAAATCAACTTCCGGCTTGTTGACACGCAGAAAGGAATTGGGGTTGTCTTTGACTAATGCTCGTGCTTCATCGCTATTGAGCACATCATAGGGAGGTGAGGCAACAACGGCGGCCATGTCGGGGCGAGGGCGAAGACCCTTGAAGGGACGAATAACAGACATAGATACTCCTTTCCGCAAGCGTTACGACCCATTTCGTAACGGTCCGTAAATATATCAAAAGGCAAGGAAAATTCAAGGTCGATCGGCTGAGGGGAGCTATTTTTCTTGGGGGGGATTAGGATTGGTGATTGCTGCTCCTGGCGAAGTCAATCTCTCGTTGAAAGTGATTTCATGCTCAGAAATATGACCAAGTCGCGGGTTTTTCATCCATCCAGCGCACGACGTTTTGGTTGTTTTAACGTATACTGTGCAAGAGCAGTGATGAAAACAGCTAATTCACTTGATGGTGCTGACGTTTTTTACAGCGGCTTCAGGGCCGGCGACAGCTATCGACTGCCCATCGGGATCGGTAGAAGTAACGGAGGAAGTGGAGTTCGAATTCCTCGACACACTCGGGGCTACCGCCAACGACTTCCATTCTTCGTGCTTTCAGAAGGAGCAAGGTGTTTCTATAATCGCCTCTGATGTAGAATTCGTCGGCGATGACCTTGGCTTCGGTCTCAGCCAGAACTATCCCAATCCTTTCAACCCGAGTACGAACATTTCATTTGATCTTCCCAGCGCCTCTCATGTTAGCCTGATCATCTACAATGTGACTGGTCAGAGAGTCCGATCGCTGGCAAACTCGCGGTTGCGGGCTGGAAATCACGTTCTTACGTGGGACGGGATGACTTCTGGCGGAGAGAGCGTCGCAAGCGGTGTGTATTTCTGTCGCCTGGTAGTAGGAGAACAGCAGGCCGTAGCGAAGATGCTGCTTCTGAAGTAGCCCGCTGTGCACCACACAAACAACAAACGGGTCAGGCGTCACACGACGCCTGACCCGTTTCATATACAGCATCAAATCTATTCGCCGTACGGTGAGAAAGCGCTCACAAATCCGGGACCGTACAGAACAGCATTAACGAACATCTTCCGAGTGCCATGCCAGTGGGCACGTAAATTGGGCGCACCAGCAAACATGATGATCTGCCCTTTCCCTTTGCGCTCGCGTGTGACATAGGCCGTTCCCGCCCATCGTTCACGTGCTTCCGGCCACAACAATCCCGAAAGGCGTAGCCTGTTCTTGTCTGAAGTGAAGCGCGCAACAGTTGTTACGGACTGATCGGCCAGGAAGGCATTGCGCGACCATGCCATCACCGGCACTCTCTCTCGCATTCCAAACGCCAGCCAGTATTCGGTGTCGATATCGGCTCGCATGATCACACCTCGTGGGCGGAAGCGCCGGTTCCATCGATCCAGTTCCTCGGCCTCTTCTTTGCCAAGTTTAGCTCTAAGGGGCTTCTCTTCTTCTTTCTCGGCCACCTTAGTTTCTTCTGGATGCCAGAGAGCCATTGTATCAACAACCGGTTTCTCCGCCGCCAGTTCACGGTCAAGAGCGCGATCATAAACATCCAGCTTGTCCAACATCTGACGTTTCAGCCGGACATTCGACAAAGCCACATTTGAATCAGCCGCCCATGCCGCCGAGGAGCCCTCAAGAATCAACGTGCCACCATTACGAACCCATCGGGCCAGTTTCTCTTTGCCGGACTTACCCAGCCGGTCGGCCAGACTACCCCATGAAGCCGGAAGGATCAGAACATTGTAGGGGGATAGATCGGCACCTTCGAACCATTCCATCGACAACAACGAATGCGGAATCTCCAGCTCCCGATCAATAGTATGCCAGAGCGATCCCACGCCGGTGTAGTTAAGCGGTGCACCAAAACACAAACCCACTCGTGGCTGTCGGAGTAAACGGAAAGTCGGTGCGCCGAGATGTGAACCTTTCGTTGAAAATCCGGTATTGACACCGTAGATATTAATCCCGATCTCATCGGCTATTTTGGTCAGAGCCTCGGTCAAGTGTTGGATGTTCCCACGGCGGTGCAGAACCAACGCTCCCGATTGGAAGGAGTGACCTTCGATAGTGAAGGCTTTTTCCGAGGCATAGACAATCAGCTCTTCTTGGAAAATGCGATTGAGTGCCAGGAAAGTTTTCTCTCCGACCATATCAACAATGAAACCATAACTGGCATCGGGGTTAATCAACTGGCCGGGTGACAAAGTCACCTGTTGTACAACTCTGGTCGTTGCGTTGAATTGAGAAAAGGTCTGATAGGCCTCGAGATCGTACGCCATCGGCACACACCATGCAGACACTTCGTACATTCTGGTATCGCCATGTTTTTCCAGTTCACGGCGTTCTTCCTCGAGGAAATCCTTTTTCAGATGCAGATCAAACTCCATGATGGTTTTGGCCAACGCACCATGAGCCTGAGCAGTGCTGACTATATAGGTACCGGTCGGGAATTCTTTGTTGCTGTGTTTTTCGGCATACACGTCGACCGCACTTGAGACCGTAAACGACGAGGTAGCCTGTTGCACTTCGATTCCCTGCATAAGCAAGGATTCAATAAAGCGGTTGATTTTCAGCTCGTCGCGATCAGGCGCAATCAGGAATGTCAGTCGGTCTTTTTCGCCCCGAGCGACAATATCCTTTCGGACCTGGCGATAATCCTTGAGCAGCTCCACCCGGTTGTTAGCGGTGGTGTGAAGGTTAGCCAGCGATGACGAAAACTGATGGTTGACCGATTCGTGATAACTCAACAGGTAGTCGTTACTCTGGCGAACAAAAGCGCCGTCAACTCCAGCCTGTTCATACAAAATGCCAACCGCGCCGGTGAATGTCGGCCAGGCTGAGCCATAGCCAATGTACCACTGATCATTCCATTCTCCGGTATAATAGGGCCAGCCACGTTGGTCGAATGCGGTCGCCTGATCCTTGCTAAAAACCGGATACCATTTCGCTACATTGGATGGCATGTTGTAATTGATCGGTTCACGGGGGGGAGAAAACAAATAAGTCGCATTAGACCCCATCTCGTGAGCATCAACACACATTACCGGATGATACTTAACAATAGTCTGTACCCGTCCTCGTGTTTCCGGCTGGGTCAACACCATCCAGTCGCGGTTCATATCAAACAAATAGTGGTTGGTCCGCCCCCAGGGCCATACACCGTTGTGCTGAGCCGAGCGCGAGTCCCAGTTGGGAACGTGGCTTTTGTGGGTCTGCAACATACTCAGGTAGCGCTCACGGCCGTCCGGGTTTTCATTCGGGTCAATGATTATGATGACATTTTCAAGTAGATGAAGCGTTGCGGAGTCATTGGCTGCGGCCAAATGATACAGCAATTGCACCGCCGCATCGACCCCGGAGAGTTCATCACCATGAATAGAATATCCCAGCCACGCAAAAGCGGGCAGACCGTCTACAGCGTTATCCAGAGCCACGCCCGTCAGATCAGACGCAGGATCAGCTACGCGGTCCATCGAGACTACATGAGATTGGAAGTTTGCGATATTCTCCGGCGACGAGACAAAGATATTGTACATCTCGCGACCTTCGTGTGTGGCCCCGTGTGTTTCCATCGTCATGCGATCCGAACGCTCAACCAGTATCTTGATGTACGCGGCCATCTCATGATAGCGCATTGGCCATGTACCCAGGGGATGCTGGAGATAGTAGTTTGGTTCGGGGATGGATTTGTCGTAGTTACCGTTAGTATAGAAAGGTACAGAATCAATCACAGCCTTTGGTGAATATGACGGGTGTAGTCCAGCCTGCAGTACGGACGAGGCTATGAGTAGAGTCAAAGCAATTAAAAGAAGGGACTTCGTCCCTTTGGCGAGTTTCATAGGGACCTCCTTGGAAGGTTGAATGATATTGAACGTTTTCCAAAGAAAGGGGTGCCCCCGGCACCTGTAAAGGGAAAAGTTGGGGAGATTGGCTCCCGTCTGACTCCATAACAACGCGCTGGTACTAAATTCTCAAATGGAACCTCTGCCGCTGTAAATTGTTCTTCTACCTACATGGATCGTGGCATATATTGGCCCAAAGAAAAAAACCGGTTCCGGCTTCGGAACAGTGTAGAAGGAAAGCAAAGCGATGCCCACTAAAGAAGATGTTCTCAAGGTTCTCGGTGGTATTGACGACCCCGAACTCCGTCGCCCTCTGACCGAATTGGATATGATAGACTATGTCACAATCGAAGGCGACATCGTGACGGTCGGTGTCCTCCTGACCATTCCCGGTTGTCCCATGAAAAGGAAAATCAGCGATGACATCGAAAACGGCGTTGGCGCGCTGGAGGGCGTGAAAAAGGTCAAGGTCGAGTTTGATTCGATGGGACCCAAACAACGCGAGGAACTCCGTCAGAAGCTCGGTGGTAAATTAACCGCTTCTGGCGGGAGTGGTCCAACAATTGAAAAATTTGCCAAACGTTTTATCGCGGTTTCATCCGGAAAAGGCGGCGTAGGGAAATCCACCGTCGCGGCCAACCTCGCAGCGGCTATGGCTCGCAAGGGATTGAAGGTTGGCATTCTGGATGCCGATGTTTATGGCTTTTCTATTCCGCGTATGCTCGGCGTCATGGGTACTCCTACGGCAATAGACAACAATATAGTCCCTCTTCGTCGGGGTGATAACCTGCAAGTAGTTTCGATGGGTTTCTTTGTCGATGAAGACGAACCGGTCATCTGGCGGGGTCCTTTGCTTCACAAGGCGATCACTCAATTCCTGACCGATGTGATCTGGGATGAACTGGACTATCTCTTCCTGGATCTGCCCCCCGGTACCGGTGATGTGACTCTTACTATCGCCCAGGCTGTACCCTCAGCCGAACTGCTGGTAGTAACCACACCGCAGGATACGGCTACACATGTGGCTGGACGAGTAGCTAAGCTAGCCACCCGCACCAAGCTGAAAGTGATTGGCGTTGTTGAGAATATGGCCTACTACGAGACTGATGGTGGTCGCGATTACATCTTCGGAAAAGATGGCGGTAAACAGCTGGCGAATCGATTGGGAGTTCCCCTCCTGGCAGAAATCCCGCTCAGGAAATCAATCCGTGAAGGATGCGATAACGGCAATCCGGTAGCCCTGGAAGGTGATTCCTCTGAAGTATCACTTTTCGAATCTATAGCTGAGCAGATTGCCGCTATGGATGGCCGATAAACGTCTGACATTATACGGCTTCGCATTGTAGAGTTTTCCATTGGCGGTGCACTATCATAATGTACCGCCAATGGAGAGTCTGCAGTAACCCCATAAGAGACCACCAAACAAGCAGTTCAGATATCTTTGTTATTAATACACCAGCGTGCTTGACGACGAGGTCAAAATTCCTTTTCTATTAACATGAGAGCAGTAAGACTACAAAGTGTTAACAAAATGTGGGTAGCTTCAGAGTAGTAGTATGCAAAGTTGTTACCCAAGCCCGGTTTATAGTACCTCAGGACATTCGAAGAGTGTTGATAAAATTGTTGATAACACTGCGTCCGGGTTCATATGGAATACCCAAATGCCTGAGGTAGAACAGACTCTGATAACCATAGACTGTGAATAACTGAGGGGGATCAGTATGATTCAACAGGAGCCTGTGAGGAACTCACAGCAATGGCAGGACTGCCTTCACTACATTTCTCGACGTGTGAAGGAACAGTCATTCAACACATGGATGAAGTCGATCCGTGGTGAGACCAATGGAAATAGCGAGTTTAGATTAACCGTACCAAACCAGTTCGTTGCGGACTGGGTCAAAGGGCATTTCTCCGACGTTATCAATGAAGCCTTTCGGGAAGTGCTTGGACACGAATACGACGTCGTGTACGTTATTTCGGAAATCGGCACTGCAGATATCAAACAGACCGATCTTGATTTCTCCAACCAGAGAGCCGTCAAGACTCTCCAACCAAGCCAGACGCATCGGCACAATCTCAACCGGAAATACGATTTCGATTCCCTGGTTGTGGGCGATTTCAACAATTTCGCCTGCGCTGCAGCTATGGCTGTTGCAGAAGCACCTGGTCTTACCAAGTATAATCCACTCTATATTTATGGCGGGACCGGTCTTGGGAAAACCCACATCGTGCAGGCGATTGGCAATACAATCATTGATACCTTTTCATCGCGACGGGTAATGTACGCCACTTCCGAGAAGTTCACATCAGATTTCATTGCTTCCATTTCAGATCGCTCTATCTCGGCTTTTACAAAGGCGTACCGTGATGTCGATGTTCTGATTATCGATGATATCCAGTTCTTTACCGGCAAGGAATCGACTCAGGAACAGTTTTTTCATACTTTCAACACTCTGCATCACCAGGGAAAACAGATCATTCTTTCATCTGATCGTCCTCCGCGGGATATTAAGGGGTTAGAGGAGCGGCTGCTGTCGCGATTCTCCTGGGGATTGGTAACTGATCTACAGGCACCCGATCTCGAAAACAGAACCGCTATTCTGTACAAAAAGCTCGAATCCGATGGCGTCACTCTTCCGGATAACGCGGTGAGGTATATAGCCGACAAGATTTCTACAAACATTCGTGAACTTGAGGGTGCTCTTATTAGATTGCTGGCTTATGCTTCATTGAAAAATGAGCCTCCCGATCTTGAGTTAACCAAGCGAGTATTGAGTGATATGCTGGTTTCTCAGAAAAAAGAGGTTGATATTGAGGCTATTCAAAGGAAATCAGCAGAGATCTTCGGGCTTGATCCCGAACTCATGAAAGCGAAAAAGAAAACTTCTGATGTGGTTATAGCCCGACATGTGGCAATGTATTTATCGCGTTCACTGACCAGTAATTCGCTTAAATTGATTGGAGCCGCCTTTGGAGGCCGCGATCATTCTACAGTGATTCATGCTTGTGATATTATCTCAAAAAAGATGTCGGCTGACCCCAGCCTGAGAGAGAAAATTGACAAAATATCCGCCTCCCTTTTGTATTAACATTAAGGTGGATAATTGTTGTGGATAATAGATAGGAGTTTGTGGAAGGTGCTGTTAGTGTGGGGAAGTTATCATATTTGTTGGTTGGTTGGTGACAAAATTTGGATAACTTCGGGTCAGTTGCAGACTATTAAACTATTGCGGGATAATGAATAATTATACCATATTTGACAATAAGGTGTTGTTGTTAACATCCTAACAGAGATTACTATTACTGTTTTTATATAGATAGATGAATGAATAATATAGAAGGTGTGTGGAAACTAAAGCACAAGAGAACGCACAGATGAAATTCACTTTACCAAAGTCAAGACTCGGAAATTACCTGCAGAACATTCTCCAGGTAGTACCAGCCAAATCAACTCTACCTATTCTAACGAATATTCTGATTGAAGCACTTGATAACAAACTGAAGATATCAGCTACTGACCTCGATATCTCAATTACCGCCACAATGGATGCCAAGGTTACCAAGAAGGGTTCAATTGCGTTACCAGCAAAAATACTCTTTGAGATAATCCGAGAGTTGCCGGAGTCTGAGATTACAGTAGAATCGAGTGGCCAGCGCATTGAACTGAAAGTTCCGAATGGGTCTTACAAGATAGCCACTGTCCCACCTGAGGATTTTCCGAAACTTCCTGCGATCAATACAAAGAAAGAAATTGGCATCAATGCCGCTGATTTCGCGGCTATGGTTCGAAAGACAACATTTGCCTGCTCTGATGATGAAACTCGTCCAGCCCTAAATGGTATACTTTGGCAGACAAAAGGGGATCGGATGCAGATGGTAGCCACTGACGGTCACCGCCTGGCTAAAATGTCCACAGCTAATACCAAATTAAAAGGGATGTATGACGATGTCATTATCCCTCCAAAAGTTCTTAATCTAATTCCAAAGCTTATTGGTGATGATTCTCGGGAACTTGGTATTGTCTTCGGTGAGAATAATATAATCTTTAATCTTGGCGATATGATTCTAACCTCACGGTTATTGGAAGGGCCTTATCCTAATTTTGAGCAAGTCATTCCTTTAGACAATGATAAGAAGATGGTGATTGCTCGCGACGAGCTGGCTTCGGCGGTTCGGCGGGTCTCGATACTATCCAACACCCTGACGCACCAGGTAAAATTCAGTATCAAGAACAACACGCTCACACTCTCAACAACTAATGCTGACGTGGGAGGTGAGGGCAAGGAAACGTTGGAGTGTGATTATAATGGTGAAGCTGTTGAGCTTGGATACAACGCCAATTACATAATCGAAGTGCTGGGGAAGATTGATAGTAGCGATGTTGTCTTTGAGCTATCCTCAGCCGTATCGGCTGGTTTGGTTTATAATACTGAAGTGACGAAAGAGAACTATCTCTGCCTCGTGATGCCGTTGCGATTGGCGGACTAGCGAGTTGTTGAACAAGCAATGACAGTGGCTACATTATTCAATCGCCAAACAGCATGACTATGGATTGGATATTTATGGCTGATGTAACAATCTGCCACTTTTTACACACCAATCTATGATTATTGAATCGTCGAAACTAACCACGTTTAGAAACTTCTCTTCCCTTAAGCTACAGCCCGATGTCGGTATCAACGTTCTGTACGGCCAGAACGGATCCGGCAAGACCAATCTTCTTGAGAGTATATTCCTGCTTTGTCTGGGGCGATCACACCGCAGCGCTCAGGATGCAGTTATGATATCTACACGAAGTGATGTTTACCGTGTAGAGGGCTCTATCCGGCGCGAGGAAGATACCCATCGCTGTAGTGTAGCCTATCAACGGGGTACGGGGAAGAAGATCACGATCAATAACGCATCCGCGCGAGTATCAGACTTGTTTGGTAAACACTGCGTGGTCTCAGCCGGACCAGAAGACGGAACGATTATCACTGGTTCTCCGAGTGTGCGACGGACATTTTTAGATACCTACCTTTCACAACTTTCCCGAGAATACCTGGCGCGACTTATTGACTATCAGCGAGTCCTGGCTCAAAAGAACGCAGCCCTGAGAAAAGAACAGGACCCCGGCCCATTCAATGTCCTGCTGGTGCCGTTAGGAGCGGTTATTACCCAGACCCGCAATCAGTTTTTGCGTACAATGGATGAAATGACAGCCGATTACTACAGCCGAATAGCGAGTGGCGGACTACTGAAGCTTGAATACCGATCTTCGATCTGTGGAGGGAAGCAGCCTGAAGAAATGGAGACTAACGAGTTATCGAACCGCTTTGAATCACGGCTCCAGGAGTACCGCGAGCGTGAGACTATTATGAGAGCTGCTATGGTGGGGCCGCACCGTGATGATCTATACGTGACAATTGCTGACCAACCGGCCCGCACTCATGCCTCGCAGGGGGAGTCACGCACGGCGGCGATAGCCATGAAACTAGCAGTGTATCATCTACTGCGGCAGAAAAGACAGGACGTTCCCGTACTTCTGTTGGATGAGATCTTCAGCGAGCTTGACTCGGATCGAACAAATGCCCTGGTGGAGCTATTAACGGATTTTGGACAGCTTTTTCTTACCACCGCAGTGGATCCGCCGGAAGCAATTCGAGGACAAGGCACTCGGTTCCAATTACGGAACGGCGAAATAGTGGAGATGGGGTAGATGCCTGGGCTCAGATTAGAAAATGTATCTAAGAAATTTGGCGACGTGGAAGTGCTCCATGATGTATCTCTATCGTTGGAGGAGGGAGAGTTATTGGTAGTACTCGGTCCTTCGGGGTGTGGCAAATCGACTTTGCTGCGCCTGATAGCCGGGCTTGAGGAACTTGATCGCGGGGCGATCTATGTAGGTGACAAACGTATTGACCAACTACAACCTCGCGATCGTGGGGTAGCGATGGTGTTTCAAAATTACTGTCTATATCCACACATGACAGTCGAGAAGAATCTGGCTTTCCCGCTGAAGATTGCCGGCCTCAAACGCGCTGAGATAGAACAGAAAGTACGGGAAATTGCGGAACTGCTGGGTATGTTGGATAAACTGAAAGTGCGACCAAATGAGTTATCAGGTGGTCAGCGCCAACGAGTTGCTCTGGGGCGTGCCATTATTCGACAGCCGGACCTGTTCATGCTCGATGAACCCCTGTCCAATCTGGATGCCGATCTTCGTGGTCGAATGCGCCGGGAAATAGTCAGCCTTCAGAAAAATCTCAAGACGACCACTATCCATGTCACACACGATCAGGCCGAAGCACTCACTATGGCCGACCGGATTGCTGTTCTCAAAGACGGAGAACTATTGCAGATCGGTAGTCCCGAGACACTTTACAATCGACCGATCAATGTCTTTGTGGCAACCGTTCTCGGCTTTCCACGGATCAATATCGTGCGAGCGCGGGTCGATGGCGCTGTTCTGGCTCCGTTTGGAATCGAACTAATAAAGTTGCCGATGCCGGTTACTCAATCGGAGGTGCTGGTAGGAATCCGACCTGATCTTATTAATGTGAAGGACGGAGGAGAACATCTGGCGACGGTAATCGAATCGGAGTACCTTGGGGATCAACATATTGTTACGATCGAGCTGGCCGACTGTCGGTTGACCGTTTCCAAGATCGATGAACCACTTCAGGTAGGATCAAAAGTCAGACTGAATCTCGAATGGGAAGAAGCTCTCCTGTTTGATCCGAATAGTGGACAAGCAATAAATCCTCGCTGAGACTGTCCGGAATCATCAGCGACAAACCCACAGCCGGGGAGTGAAGCCGTTTTTATCGGTCGGATGTCCCCCGATCGTGGATCGTACTATTCCACATTTCCCTTGACATCCTCTACATTATAGTATTATTTTCTATTAGCCAAGCATACATCTCTTTCTTGTTGCGGTCGTGTCTGAAAAACCATCCTCGTTTTGGGTTACACCTGGGAGACCAATGGTTTATCGCAGTCGAAATATTTTCTTTGAAAATTTGTTGATGGTCCATAAGATTTTTTTCTGCCTTACCACAATATCCACGACCGTCTAATAAAGAGAAAGGAGGATAGCCTTAGGTAGTCCGTTGAAGATATCAGTAGGGACGACCTGTGATATTTTCTGAAGAAAGTAACTTTCCGTACTTTTGAGAGAGGTATGTTATGCAAACTTGGAGAAAGCGGATTCAGATTCTCGTAATCGCACTTTCCGTCCTGGTCCTGGGAGCGATCGCATTTAGCGACAGTACTCCGGAACAGGAGAAAGCTGAAACTCAGGCTCAAATAAACGCTCTCCGCAGCACCGCAGATCAGGCTCCGATTCACCCTGATGTGGCCGCTAAGTGGGCTTTAGAAGAAGAAATCGCAGCCAAGATCGCTGCCGAAGAAGCAGCAGCAGAAGAAGAAGAGGCTCAGCATGCTGCGAACGACCAACCAAAGCTGGCGACAGCCAGCAGACCTGCGGTTCAGGAAAACCTCAAGGTAAATCCGTTCAGAATTCAGCCGGTAATGCCGGCTCAAAACCCTAAATACGAGATTTTATTGGAAGGTTTTGAGGGTGGGGTAGTTCCTCCAGCCGACTGGACTGCAGTTGTGAACAACCCTTACACGTTTGAGATCGACGACTACAACCCCTACGAAGGCGCCTACAACACTTCCTGTTACTATGACGAAACATATACCAGCACTCAGGACGAGTGGCTGATCAGCCCGGTTATGGACCTGACAGGGAAGACCAACTGGAAGCTGAAGTTTGCCTGGTTGGGTAGCTACTACTGGTCTAACGGCGACTATGACAACTATGACATGGAAGCCTGGATATCGACCGACGGTGGTGCCAACTTCACAACTAAGTTGTGGTGTGAAGAAGATGCCGGCGAGTTTGTAGACTGGACATGGTATGAGGAAACCATTGATCTGTCAGCCTACTCAACAGAAAGCACCGTGAAGATAGCCTTCAGGTATTACGGCTATGATGGCGCTCAGTTTTCAGTTGACATGATTTCTATAGACGATGAAGAATATCCAGTAGGGCGTTGCTGCTACGGCGACCCGTCAGCTCCGTCATGCGAAGATGTAACCGAACTGGATTGTGAAGGATTGGGTGGATATAGCTGGTTCGAAGGTCTTGACTGCACCGCTGATCCCTGTCCAGTTGCCGGTGATAATGACGAGTGCGTCAACGCTGAGTTGATTTCCTCACCGTTCCCGACTACGGTCAGCGGAACAACTGAAGGGGCGACTATTGACTGCCCGGGTGTTCTGGACTGGAATGCCGTCTGGTACAAGTTCGATGCTCCAAATGAGTGCAATGACGTCGTGATCGACTATTGCGGAAGTCCATATGAGATACAGTGTATTGGCGCGATTGTCTACACTGCCTGTGGCGACTGCGAGAACTATATCCTAAGGGATAACATTGAGTGGCTCGACTGTGAAGGAGTGACCCAGCCGAAGCTTTATTGGGATAATTTGCCTGGTCCGGCAACCTACTATATCCCTGTTTTCATTGGTGACGCCGATTGCAACTCTATCGGGAGCCCTTTCCAGTTCACACTGGATGTCTCAGAATGCCCGCCACCCGAGCCTGGCGACAACTGCAACGACCCGTTCGTGGTCAGTATTGGGTCTGGCGATCTGCCTTACACCATCGCTAATCAGTACACCTGTGGCCGGTCGAATAACTACGATGCGACCTGCCTGGATTACTACGATGGTGGTGAAGACCTGATCGTTGAGCTTAACGTGGCCGACGCCATGGATGTCAAAATCACCCTCGATCCTAAGGGTACGACCTATTCCGGTATTGCCATTTCTAATGGTTGCCCGGATGACGGTGGTACTTGTATTGGTTCCAGCACCAATAGCGGCTCCGATCCGCACACTATAAATTCTCTTAGCCTGGTGGCAGGAACCTACTATATCATCGTAGATACCTGGCCGTCACCTGACTGTATCCCCGACCTCGATATTATTATTGAGCCAATGGGTGAAGTACCTGAAGGTGCCAACTGTGCGAATCCGATCAAGGTCGACCTCCCGGGTGGGAAGTGGTCTGATATTGGTCAGACTACCTGTGGTATGCTTGACGACTATGATGCCACTTGCTTGGGCAGCTATGACGGTGGTGAGGACATCATTTATGAGATCACAGTCATTTCAGCTGTGACCGTAAACTTCTTACTCGACCCGCTCGGGACCACGTATACTGGCATGGCTCTTTCCACCGATTGTCCCGGTGCCGATCCGTGTTTGTATGAGAGCACCGAAGGTGGCAGCAGCCCGCATGGCTTCAACTGTGTGAGTCTTGATCCGGGTGTCTACTACCTGATGGTCGATACCTGGCCGTCGCCGGACTGCATTCCCGAGTTTGATCTGTTTATTACAGATACGACCTGTGATGGTGGTGGTGAACTTGAGAACGATGACTGCGCTGACGCCATTGCGATTGGCGAGGTGATGGACCTGGCGTTCTCGACCGAGGAAGCGACCGTGGACGGTCCTGAGGGATGTCAGTATGCTCCGAACATATGGTACTGCTACACAGCGACTGAGACTGGTGATGCTACTATCACACTGTGCGGTTCCGATTATGACACTAAGATGGCCGTTTATGATGGCTGCTCGTGTGATCCCATTGGAGCGGAGCTTGGTTGCAACGACGACTCGGATTGTGAATTCAAAGCTTTGCAGTCAACAGTTGTGACTCCGGTCGTTGCTGGTAACTCCTACCTCATCGAGGTTGGTGGTTACAGTTCCAGCACAGGACCTGGCGTTCTGAGCATCTGGGTTGAAGATGAATGCATCTTTGAGTGCCCTCCGGGATCCACTCCTGAAGGCGAGCCTTGTATTGCCGACGACGGCGAAGATGTCACCAACGGTGGTTGTAACTCCGTACCGCCAGTCTTTGGCTCAATCGAATGTGGTGAGACGGTGTGCGGCACGGTCAACACCTACCTGTACACTGGTCTTGAGTACCGCGATACCGACTGGTATTCCTTTACTCTCGACACTTCCTGTGCCTGCACCCTGACCTTCTCGGGTAACTTCCCGTTTGTCAGTGGTTTCCTTGAGCAGTTTGTCCCGGGTGGTGGTCTTGATTGTGGTAACTTTACCGGCTCCATCGCTCCTTACGCCGTTGGTGATGGATGTGAAGACACCATCGTTATCGCGGCCAACCTGAGTGCTGGTGAGTACGCTGTGTTCGCCGGTGCGACCGTATACAACGGCCTGGATTGCCCGGGCTTCGAGTACTGGATGAACCTTGAGTGCACCCCGGTTGGACCGACCTACTGCGAAGCCAGTGGTGGTTGCGATGAGTACATTGAGAATGTCACTGTTGGTGAGATCAACAACACTACGGGTTGTGATTACTATGGTGACTACACTGCCCTGTGCGCCACGATGGAAGCCGGCGGCAGCTACCCGATCAGTATTACAATCGGCAACTCTTACAGTTCCGATACAGGTGCTGTCTACGTTGACTGGAATCAGGACTTCGACTTTGACGATCCTGGTGAAATGGCGGCGCTGAATCCTGGCGCCGGCGAAGGTCCGTACGCTGGTATAATAGATGTTCCTGTCGATGCTGCACCAGGTACTACCCGCATGCGTGTCCGTGTGGCCTGGAACACCGATCCGGGTCCGTGTGGCGTATACACATACGGTGAAGTTGAGGACTATTGCATCACCCTTGGCGATCCTCCACCTACCTGGATAGCCGACCCCGATACGGTCTTCACAGCAGTGAAGTTCACTCTTGAACCAGTTGCTGGTGCAATCTATATAACAACCGACGCTGTTGGTGGCATTGATGTCAACACTATCACTGGTGTTGCTATGAATGTTGGCGCTACCGCTCTGACTATCACAAGCGAAGTGGTTACGGCTCCTTACCCGTTGACCGGCGATGCTCTCAAGGTGACCTATGACCAAATGGACCTTGTCATTGCTGAGGAAACGGTTCAAGGTGGCCTTGTTTGGGGTCATATTGACTCATTCTTCGATGTGACCTTCAACGAAGGTGGTCCGTTCAGCGGTTTTGTCGCGATGCGCGGACATACTCCTGGGGACCTCAATCTTGATGGTGCTATCAACATTGCTGACTTGACCTACATGGTGGCCTACTTGTTCACTAGTGGTCCGGACCCGCAACCGATGCAGGCGGCCGACGTCAACGCGAGTGGTGGCGATCCTAATATCGCTGACCTGACGCATCTGGTTGCGTACCTGTTCAACGGTGGTTCCGACCCTGTGCATCAGTAAGTCTATTCTTTGCTGAATAAATCAACCCGCCGGCTTAGTGCCGGCGGGTTTTTCTATGTTTCCAATCGGGCGGTTCACATATTATCACTATCATCACGAGACCGGCTCCAAAGGTCGTGGCGATCTAGTAGCGCTAGACGTTTGGTGCGAGATTGCCACGGCGCGTACTAAGCCCCTCCCAATAACAGTTGTTGTCCTATTGAAAATTAGTAAGTGATGAAATCACTTGCTCAACGCCGGAGTTGGCAGCGACCACAGAAATGTGCCGACCGCGAGCCTATTTTCTTCCTGATAATCTTTGTACCACATCGGGTGCAGGGAGCGCCTTCACGACCGTACGCCAGCAGGTAGCGCTGGAACCGTCCTGTCCGGCCGTTGAGTCCGGCAAAGCTGTCCACGGTGGTTCCCATCAGGCGAATTGCCTTTTTCAGCAATCGTTGAATGTGGCCGTGAAGCTCGCGAAGCTTCTTCTCTGAGATCGAAGAAAGAATCCGTTCGGGGTGGATACGTGATGCGAACAAAACTTCATCGGCATAGATATTCCCCAACCCGGCCAGGAAAGTTTGATCCAAAAGAGCTGACTTTATCATCCTATGCCGGGTGCGACACATCCCGACGAATTCATCAGCTGATAGCTGCAACGGTTCTGGTCCCAGGGATGCAAGCCCCTTTTGAAGCCATAGCTCATCGTCGGAAAAGAGGTGCAACCTCCCGAAACGACGGTAATCATTGAACCTCAGGTGAAACCTGTTATCATTATCACGAGATCGCATAAAATCAATAACAACCAGATCGTGCTTGTGAACGGGATAAGATCGTTCGACGAAAAGAAACCGACCGGTCATTTTCAAATGGACCCAGAGGGTTATGTCACCGCTGAGTGCCATCAGGATATTCTTGCCGCGACGGTTGATATGTTCAATTCGTCTTCCCCGCAGGGTGTCGGCGAAACTGGTGCGTCCAAAACGGTCAGACAATTGTATCGATTTCGGTGGTGCACTTGATTGAACTTTTGCTATCGTTTTGCCCAGCACGGTGCGGCGCAGGCCGCGTACGACTGTTTCGACTTCAGGAAGTTCCGGCATGGTTCTGCATCATTGGCTCGGACAGGCTACGATTAAAGATCATGACCGTTGAGTACTTTCTTGAGAAACTGCCCGGTGTAGGAACGAACTACCTGGGTCAGGTCCTTGGGCGTACCGGTGGCGATGATCCGGCCGCCATCTTCCCCCCCTTCCGGCCCGATATCGATAACCCAGTCGGCGGATTTGATTACGTCCAGGTTATGCTCGATGACAATCACGGTGTTACCGCGGTCGGCCAGTTCGTTGAGCACTTTCAGAAGCATTTGAATATCTTCGAAATGAAGGCCGGTCGTAGGTTCATCAAGGATATATACCGTTCGTCCTGTCGCCAGCTTAGACAATTCGGCCGATAGTTTGACTCGTTGAGCTTCTCCCCCCGAGAGTGTCGTGGCCTGTTGCCCCAGTCGGATGTAGCCGAGGCCGACACTGTAGAGGGTCATTAGCTTCTTCTTGATGCGAGGGACATTTTCGAAAAAGAGAAGCGCTTCTTCCACGGTCATATCCAGAACGTCGGCGATGTTCTTGCCCTTGAAGGCGATCTCCAGCGTTTCGCGATTGTAACGTTTTCCCTGGCACACTTCGCACGGCACATACACATCGGGCAGGAAATGCATCTCGATCTTAATAATGCCGTCCCCCCGACATGCTTCGCAGCGCCCTCCTTTGACGTTGAACGAAAACCGTCCCGGCATGTAGCCGCGAGCTTTGGCCTCATTGAGACCTGAGAAAAGGTCTCGGATGTGGGTGAAGACGCCGGTGTACGTCGCCGGGTTAGATCGTGGCGTGCGGCCAATCGGGGATTGGTCGATATCGATGACTTTGTCAATATGCTCCAGCCCGTTGATCTTCTTGTATGGTAGCGGCGCTTTCCGGCTGCTATAGAGATGGCGGGCCAGGATTGGATAAAGAGTCTCATTAATTAAAGTCGATTTACCCGATCCGGAAACACCGGTTATGGCGGTGAACGTACCCAGAGGGATATCGATATCGACCTTCTTAAGATTATTGCCGGTGGCACCGCGCAGCTCTATCTTTGAACCGGTCCCTTTCCTCTGTACGGCAGGGATTTCGATCTTGCGACTGCCGGAAAGATATTGTCCGGTGATGGATTTCTTACACCGACGAATATCAGCAGGCTTTCCTTTGGCCACTATTTCGCCCCCATGCACGCCGGCTCCCGGGCCGAGATCAAGAACGTAATCAGCGGATTCGATTGTTTCCCGATCATGTTCCACGACAAGAACAGTGTTGCCAATATCGCGAAGTTCGGTCAGTGTTCGAAGCAGTTTACGGTTGTCGCGTTGATGCAGACCGATAGAAGGTTCATCGAGAATATACAGCACGCCAACGAGCCGGGAGCCTATCTGAGTAGCGAGGCGAATGCGTTGTGCTTCTCCACCCGAAAGCGATGCAGCGGCGCGATCGATAGTAAGGTAATCCAGGCCCACATCGCAGAGGAAACTTAGGCGCTCTCTGATTTCCTTGAGAATCTGACGGGCGATTAGTTGTTGGCGTTTGGTCAGTTTGATTTTCTTGAAGAACCGCGAGACCTGCTTGATCGACATAGCCACAACCGTATCAATTGTCTCCCGGTCGAGAATTACCGCCAGCGCCTCAGGACGCAGCCGTGTTCCATGGCAGGCAGGACAGTCGCTGATTGTCATATAAGTCTCGATCCACTGTCGCACTCCGGCCGATTCGGTTTGTCGATAGCGACGTTCGAGATGGCGGATTACGCCCTCAAAGGATGACTGATAGACGCCTGAGGCACGTCCTTTACCGGAAGCGTGCTCGTATTCAAAGGCAATCTCTTCATCGCCGGAACCATACAGGATGACATTACGAATCTTCTCTGATAGTCGGTTAAGCGGTGTGGAGAATTTGAAATCGTAGTGCGCCGCCACGCCCTTGAGCATGTAGCGATACCAGTTGGGCATATCAGCCCCACCCCAGGGACGGATAGCTCCACCGCTGATTGATTTCTTCCAGTCGGGAACCACCAGGGCCGGGTCGATTTCCATTTTCTGTCCCAACCCGTCACACGTCTGGCAAGCTCCGAACGGCGAATTAAAGGAAAAGAGCCTCGGGCTCGGTTCTTCGTAGCTGATGTTGCAATTAAGACAGGCAAACTGTTCGGAGTAGAGCAAGTCCTGCTTCTTGATATTAATGAGGACCGTGCCCTGTCCGGCTTTGAGTGCCGTCTCGACCGAGTCAGCCAGACGGCCTTTGGATTTGGCTTTCACAACCAGCCGATCGACGACCGCCTCGATAGTGTGTTTC
The DNA here is from genome assembly GCA_019038695.1 of Candidatus Zixiibacteriota bacterium. NCBI lineage: Bacteria > Pseudomonadati > Candidatus Zixiibacteriota > Candidatus Zixiibacteriota bacterium. The sequence continues at coordinate 36,434 of JAHOYZ010000015.1, read as the reverse complement.
TTATTTTTGTCCAACTCAATATCAGTCTCGGTCTCGACCACCTCGCCATCAATACGCAGGCGGATAAACCCCTCCTGACGAGCGCCATCGATGATCTCCTTGTGTTCCCCCTTTTTGCCGCGTACCAGTGGAGCGAGAACCATCAAGCGCGAACCTTCCTCGAAACTCAGCACCGAATCGACGATCTGCTGGACCGTTTGCTGGGTGATAGGCTGACCACACTGGACACAATGCGGCACACCGATACGGGCAAACAGAAGGCGCAGGTAGTCATAAATTTCAGTAACAGTACCGACAGTCGAGCGGGGGTTTTTGGCCGCGCCGCGCTGTTCGATTGAAATGGCTGGGGAGAGGCCTTCGATGAAGTCAACATCAGGCTTTTCCATCAGCCCGAGAAATTGCCGGGCATAGGCGGATAACGACTCGACATAACGGCGCTGGCCTTCGGCGTAGATAGTATCAAAAGCCAGCGAACTCTTGCCCGATCCGGAGAGGCCAGTAATGACTGTCAGGGTATTGCGCGGGATTTTGACGTCAATATTCTTGAGATTATGTTCGCGCGCACCTTTGATGAGAAGGTGCTGCTGGTTCCGTTTGTTGCGATTGCTATTGTTGGTCACGGTCAATCCTATTTTGAGTCAACCCGCAATATACACCCAAGGTTCCCTCCATTCAAGAGGAAAGCATGTTTGGGTATCACTTTTCGAGGGGTGTGTGACCTGAGTTGCAATGTTAACAGGTAGCATGTGCCCTTGACCTGTGGGCGTATTTGCCCCTTCTTGATAAAAACGGATACATTGGAGGAAAAAGATGAGCGAAACAGGAATGACCGGCGAAATCAGGACTGATATGAACCAGGAGTTCACCGATATCCCCGCCAAACAATGGGGCGAGGCGGTGTTCAATATCAACGGCGAAGAACTGGTGATGGAAATCAGTCTCGAAGATAAGCCAATCGTCGCCATAATGGCTGGTGAGGACGCCGTTTGGAAAGGATCGTTCGAGGGATTGAAGATGCTTCTTCGAGGGGAAATCAAAGGTCGCTAACCGGCGTAGCCGGTTTTTTTAACCGACTGTATGGTCGGCTCTACCAGACTACAGTTCCAAAGCAGCGAAGCAACTTGCTCTGTCGTAATTCCGCGCAACATTGTTCGATCAGGCCGGTCTAATGCAACTGACAATCCGATGTTAATGACTCGATATTGGAACCTCGAACAGTAGCAACGGGAGTTGATAGTATAATGGTTGAAGCACAAAAATTACGTTCAGAGGCGGTACCGGTAACCACGCTTGGCAGAATAGCTCAGTTTCCTCTTGTCAGAATGATACTTGCCCTGCTGTTCATTGGCGTCCCCGTGGCTATTCACAACTTGTCGATGATCTTTGGCTTTGAGAAAATACCAGAGCCATGGTTATCCAGGATACTTGTGATTGAAACCATACTCTTGTTTTTCTTGATTCTGTATGCATACCGTCTCTATACCAGGCACATTGAGAAACGGCGCGCACACGAAATCTCGCCGGCCGGAAGCGCCCGTGAGACGGCATACGGATTAGCCCTTGGGGCAGGGCTAGTTACTATCCAAGTAGCACTGATGGCAGCACTCTCTTACTATCGAGTGGAGAGTATTGGTTCGGTGACTGTGTTGTTGTATGCTTTTTTCACTTTTGGAATTGGGGCTTTCCTGCAGGAGATGTTTTTTCGGGGCATTGTGTTTCGGAATCTTGAGGAGTTGATGGGAAGCTGGGCGGCACTGGTGGTAGTGGCCCTGATATTTGGGGCGGTGCATCTGGGTAACGAAAATGCCACCATATGGACTTCACTGGCACTGATTGCGGCCGATGTTTTTCTAACCGCTGCCTACATGTTGACGCGTAGAATATGGTTCGTCTGGGGGATTCATTGGGGCTGGAACTACTTGCAGGATGGCGTGTTCGGAATGCCCAATTCCGGCATTACCTCTCTTAAGAGTTGGATCAATTGCAGCATTGAGGGGCCGGATTGGCTCACTGGCGGGAGTTTCGGTATTGAGGCTTCGTGGTTTGCTATTGGGCTGTCAATCCTGATAGCTGCGGTCCTTCTTAAAATGGCGATTGTCCGCAAGCAGATTCTGAAGCCGGGATGGTACAAGACCACTCCCGACACAGGAGGCGCTGTCGACCTCAACAGCGGTCGCACCCAGTAAACAACCATTTCTATCTTGCCGGGTACAAGGGACAAAGCGTATTCTTGTCAAAATGAGAGGAGTACTGATGTTGTTTCGTGTGCTGACTATAGTTACCCTGTTGTTCATACTGGCCACTTCCTGTGCCCTGTCACAGAAAGCGCCCATACCGCCGCCTGACTTTGATATTATGAGTCTGGTCGGCGAGTGGGAAGGGGAGGGTTTTTTTCTTATTCCGGTGACTGGCATCGAAGTGGAGATTGAAGGGTCGGGGACGTTTATCTATGATTCAACTCGTCAGCGTCTGCGGACGGCGATGAGTGGCTCCAAACTGTTTATCAATTACTCCGACTCGGGGTATTTGCAATACTACCCGGAGACCGATTCCGTTTCGTGGGAAATCTGGGATAGCTGGGGTAAACACGCTATCTACTGGGGTGTGATTTCCGATGGTGCCCTTCGAGCTGACCGTCTGTACAAGAAGAAAGGCTACCGCGTCGAGGCGGTTTTCCCGCATAAGGACACGCTCGATTTTCACCTGCGCGTACGAGACAAGGACGGTTCAGAAAAGGACAAAGCCGCGTTTCTCCTATGGCGCAAGAAGGACTAATCCGTAAGTGACATCTACTCAACAGACGACTGTAAGTGAGCTGGTGTTAAATTACCGGCAAGCACTCAACGCGTTGATTCCATCGTTACAGGCGGCGCGGATTCTGGATGAAGATCTGATCGGATACGATGACTGGTCCCGTGTTTGTGATACGCTATACAGTCTGCTCGTGGTGGAGCCGATACGTTCGTCGCTTGATCCATCACAACAGGCAGATTTTGATCTCCCCTGCTATGACACCGAATACGAATCCTACGAGCATTTTGGACTCATTCTGGCATCTTCAGAAGGAGAAACGATCAGCACCAATGCTCCCAACAGTATACCGTTGTTACATCGCTTCACACCATCAAATGAGAGTCCCCGTATCTTTGATTTGGTGGAGACGATCCGAGTTGATGACAACTTCCGGCTAATAGAGGATTCTTTTGAATCTCACGCTTCGCCCTTTTTTATCTGCGCTGTTCCTAACAAGGATCGCTGGCGGGTGCTGGATGAAATCACGGTGAAGCTGGATTGATAAGTTTTCACGGCAGACGAGGATGTCTGCCGTGTACGTAGTCCAACATAATTGGTCGAACTCACTCGGAACACTGGCCTACAAACTGCGCGACGATGTCGCTGCGAAAGCAGGGATCCAGATAATTGTCGAAACTGAAGACAGTTTAGACCTACTCAGACTCGTAGGTAATAGTTACTCGCCAACCTAACAAAAAACAGGCGATGCCTGCTACTCCGAATCCGTTTTCCCTTTGAAATACCAGTGCCAGGATTCAGCGCGAAAACTCGAAGTTGAGTCGGGGGGATAGGTTTCGACAAAGCCAAATCGACCAGCATGGTCTTTCATCCAGACATAGATGTTGGTCTTTAGAAACAGGACCTCGCTGGGGACCAGATCAACAGCGCGACCCGTCTCGTGTTGGGAGTACCCCGGCGGAGCGACAAAGCGTGCCACGCGCTCAAAGCTCTCCCCCTCGGCCATCCGGCGTTTGATAATCCGTTTCTGAAACGATGCTGACCGATAACCCGAATCGACAATGATTTCAACGGAGTCTTTTCTTGCCGCGTGAGCCAGTTCTACCAGAGCATCCCGCGTCGCACGATCAAGGTAAATGCGATAATCCGCATAACAGAATTCATCGGGCAGTCGTACCAATGTAGTGGGGTCTGCGATAAGGATCGAGTCCAGGCTCTGTCCGCACCATTGTTCTGGGACGGCGTACTCCACCGAGTCGATGATAACCGTTTCATCGCAAGATGCGGTGAGCATTAGCAATCCGAACAGGGCAGAGATCATGGTCATAGTTCCTTTGTTCATCCTTCGACTCCGCTCAGGATGACATTCAACAATGGCAGTCTCGTAGGGCGGAACCCCTTAGTGGTTCCGCCATCAGTGCAGGTCGAAACTGTCTTCAGTCACCCTGAGCGGAGTCGAAGGGTGGTACTAATAATCTTGGCAGGAGCACAGGGCTCCTGCCCTACCAAGAACAGGCTACGCCTGCTGTTTTCAATTTCGACTTTTCCCATCGTGAACGCCAGCTTCAAACAGGCATCGCCTGTTTTCTTGCCGAAACGTATTCACCTTCTCTCGATCCCACTAGTTTCTACATTTTGCGGCTCCGTAGCCGGTCTAATAAAAGGGGCGATGCTCCATCATTCCTCAAATGGATGATCGCGGGCGAAGTCGGGTCGGTAATGATCCGCACTGTCCATCTGCTGAACCCATCCGCGATGAAACCCAAGGCTATCAAACTCATCCAATACTTCGTCATATTCTTCGGGTTTGAGTCTGCGACACAATTCCGGGTGAGCCACTACCGCCGGAGTCGGGTAGTATTGCGACATCAGCGAGATATGAATATCCGGCGAGAGATTCTCCGCTATTTGCCGCAGTACCGCTTTACTATTGTCGATATATCCCGGCAGCACGAGGTGGCGGATTATCAAACCTGATGTTATCAGGTCGTTCTCGTCCAATTCAATGTCAGCCCCTTTCTGGCGAAACATCTCGGCGACAGCAGCAGCGGCAGTTTCGGGATAATGCGGCGTGTCCGACAGGCGCCGTCCCAGTTTTTCATCCATGTACTTGAAATCAGGTAGATAGACATCAATCACGCCGTCAAGTTCTCGGATCACCTCCACCCGGTCGTAACCATTAGTGTTGTAGACGAGTACTGGTTGTCGACCGCGCTGGTGGAGCAGATTGATGATCTGTAGCATTTGAGGGTAATAATGCGAAGGAGAGACAAAGCCGACCGACCTACATCCCTGGTCAAGCTGAGATTCAATTCGATCTACCAACAGACTAAACTCGACTTGTGACCTTGTCGTCGATTTTGTGTTACGGCTGATGTCGTAATTCTGGCAATACACGCACTGCATATTGCAATGCGTGAAGAAGATATTGCAGATACCTTGACGACCGGATATTACCGGCTCTTCGCCCCGATGGGCGCAGATCGAACCGAGTGATACTTCGACTCCGGATTTGCAGTAGCCAAGTATATTTGTCGAACGATCGGCTTTACAGTTGCGGGGACAACAAACACATTCGCGAAGGACCGAGGGCTCGCTATACGGTGTATTCTCCCGACTCACAGCGGCGCGCCTTAGATTTCCGGAGCGTCCATGCCGAACTCATGCCAATCTTCTTTGGCAGGGCCGTAGATTGATGGCACCTTGATCCCGGCTTGACGCATGAGAATGGTTATCTGCCCACGATGATGAATTTGATGCTGCACCAGAGCGTTGAGCGTAACTCTGCGAGGCCACGTCTCACCGTACATTTCATCTTCGATCATAAGCGTTTCGTCGTTCCATTCCTTTTCGATCTTCTCCAATAGCGCCACCGAGACTGCTTTGTAAGCGTCACTGATCGCGGTTGAGGAGGTAGGAACCGGCGAATCCGGCTTGAGCAACTCATCCAGTTTCAGACCGGTATAACCCATCATCTCCGGAATGGTTGTGACTGTATGCCAGGCGATGCGCCCCAGATTACGGTGGCCATCGGAGACTTTCTGTGATAGGGACTCATCGGTCAGAACCGCGAGCGTTTTGGCTGTGGATGAAGCTTCTGTCTTCCACTCCGCAATGAATTCTGCAATTGTCGAGTACATGATCTACCTCAAAGTATGTTACGTTACTCTATTTCCAATCAAAGCACCCCGAGAATCTAAATCAACCTCCGGCTGTTGGGGTCATTGTCCAGGATGATCTCTATCTGCTCTATCGTATCAGGCGTCAATTCAACATCAGAGGCACCAAGATTTTCCTGCAATTGTTCGGGGTTAGTGGCGCCGGTAATTGCACAACTGATTTCCTCCCGTCGCAGAACCCAGGCCAGGGCGAGTTGGGCTGTGCTAATGTCGAGCTCGACAGCTAGTTGCGAGAGCTTCCTCACGGTGGCAAAGTTCTCCTCGGTGAGGTCGGGCTTGAGCCAAATGCTACTGCCGCCACGACTACTCTTGGGAATACCATCGTTGTACTTGCCGGTCAAAAGCCCCTGCCCGAGCGGCGACCAGACTGTCAATCCCATCCCGTGACGGGCACAAAGGGGCATAATTTCAGTTTCGATATGACGATCCAGCATATGATAGCGAGGTTGCTCCACTATCGGAAGATAGGCACGGTGAGCACGAGCTTCGCTGACGGCTTCTTCTATCTGAGCTGCTTCAAAGACCGAAGTTCCCCAGTAGAGGATTTTCCCCTGATGTACAAGGTCATCCATAGCCCGTACCGTTTCGGTCACCTCGGTTTGGTCATCGAAACGATGGCAGAAATATATGTCGAGATAGTCGGTGTTGAGTCGTTTCAGTGTAGCCTCGACCGACTCCATAATATGCTTGCGACTGAGACCGCGATCATTGATGTTTTCCGACATCGGCCAAAAAAGCTTGCTGGAGATAACCAGATCCGAGCGTTGGAAGTCTTTGATGACGTGGCCGACAATTGTTTCGGCGGCTCCTTTGGAGTAGATATCAGCAAGGTCAATATAATTGACTCCGGCCTCGATAGCGGCACGAATGATAGGCCCGGCGGTCTGTTCTGCTACTGTGCCACCATATGTGAGCCACCCCCCCAGCGCGATCTCCGATATCTTCAAGCCACTGCGACCCACTCGGCGGTACTTCATTGACATTCCCTATCCATAGTTTTCAAACCGCACTCAAGGTACAACAACCGATCCCCAAAATCAACACGCATGGCGTGTCTATTCAAGTATTGTAGATTGGATTACTTGCCAACCTGATAATCTTGTATGGCAGAACCCTTCAATCGACGGTAAATGATTCAGAAATACCCACAGTGTGGGGTCCGTTTGTAGAAGCAAATGAGTGTAGATATTTGAAAGAGACCTGAATATTGAGGTGAAATAATGTTACAGAAACAACCACAAGGTGGGTGGTCTTGTGTTTGGCGACGGATTCACTATATTACCGACTGGAGCAGAAGCAGGTGGTAGACCTGCCCTACAGGACTGGCGTCATGGAGATAAGGTGTTGGATAACAGAACTACAGAAACAATGACCGACAGTACCGGGTCCGATTCCCAGTTGCAAGAGGACCAGACAGGATCGGATAGCATACCTCGGGGCGATGTCCCACGGGATGATGTCCCTCGGGGCGATGTCCCTCGGATGTTTGACCGGATTGCTCCGCGCTACGATCTGCTAAATCGATTACTGTCGGGCCGTCGTGATGTTGTCTGGAGACGGCGACTCGCCGCCGTTCTTCCGACTAAGCCTAATCTCGACATCCTGGATTTGGCCACCGGAACCGGCGACGTCATCCTGACTATTCTTAATAGAAGAGACAATATCTCCCACGTGGTAGGTCTTGATCCGGCCGGAGAGATGCTCTCACTGGCGCAGAAGAAAATCTGCGATGCTGGTCAGGACAACCGGACTTCGCTGGTTCGAGGTGATGCGTTGTTTCTGCCGTTTCCTGATGGTTGTTTTGACGCTGTCACGATTGCATTCGGTATTCGTAATGTACCTGATGTTCCCAAGGCACTCAGCGAAATGCAGCGTGTATTGAAGCCCGGCGGCAAGGCAGTCATTTTGGAGTTTTCACTCCCGCCCAATTGGTTGGTCAGGAATATCTACCTGGTTTACTTCCGACACATCCTGCCTCGCCTGGGGGGGATTATATCCGGCGATGCCGGTGCCTATCGGTATCTTGATGCTACTGTAGAGACTTTCCCTTTCGGCGAAGAGTTCCGTTTATTGATGCGTACAGCTGGGTTTAATCAGACCGTGGCGATGCCGCTGACTTTTGGCGTGGCGACATTGTATACCGGTATGAGGGATAATTGAGGCGGTATGACCAGTATATCTCAACAGACAATATCCAGCGACATGACTGCGGCCTACGGTGAGATGGCGGAGCAACTCCGGGCAATGTTGGTATCGCAACCTCGTCGTGCAGAATCAGATGCTATTCGGTTGACCGTAAGAGTAAACGATATTAATCCGCTCCAGTGGCTGAAGGCTCAGGCTGTTTGTCCGCGTATGTATTGGTCGGATCGACTCGGTATGGCTGAGATTGCCGGTTGTGGAATCGCCCATCGATTGGATGGAAGATTACCGAAACGTTCCGATCTCCTTATAGTGGGTAGCTCTGATATGCGCTACTATGGCGGTATGCGTTTCGACGGTCAGGCTACTCGCGGGGCAAGGTGGTCGGATTTCGGAGCAGCCTCATTCGTGATCCCGCGCTTTGAATTGGTTAGATGCCATGGCGAGACAGACTTTGTCTGCAATCTGGTTGGGATGGAAAGCTCAGTTGACCTGGATGGTATTATCCGCCAACTTGAGAAGCTGACAACTACTATTGATCAGGATATCTCTTCAATGCCTCACTTGCTTGAGCGTCTGGACGCTCCTGCTCAGACTGAATGGGAAACGAGAATCAGCCAGGTGCTCGATGATCTGCACGGAGGGGTCTTACGGAAGATAGTCCTGGCTCGCCGGATAGAACTTCAGTTCGACCGTGAGATTGATCCTCTGTCAATGCTACAGCGTCTTGATACTCCTGGGTGCTATCGTTTCTTTTGGGAAAGTTCACCGGGTATGGCGTTTGTCTCAATTTCTCCGGAACGGCTTTATCGACGCGATGGACGCCATATCGAATGCGAGGCGTTGGCGGGAACCCGACCCCGCGGTAAGACGGTGGCAGAAGACAACCGGCTGGGCCGGGAATTGTTGGGCAGCGACAAAGATGGACGTGAGCACTCGTTTGTGACCGAGGCTATCCGTGAAGCGCTCTCCATGATTTGCGATAAAGTGCGAGGCGGTAATGACATCACTATCATGAAACTGCCTCGACTTCAACATTTATTGGCGAGTTTCAAAGGCAAGCTTCGGGACGGAGTAAGCAACCGCGAGATACTGGATTTTCTACACCCGACTCCTGCGGTAGCAGGTTATCCGATTGATCAGGCCTGTGATCGTCTTACCACTCTGGAATCATTCGACCGGGGCTGGTACTCGGGTCCGGTCGGTTGGTTGGGTAGTGGTGACCGGGCCGAATTTGCCGTGGCTATCCGTTCCGCTCTGGCGCAAGGGAAGCGGTTGACTCTCTACGCCGGGGCCGGGATTGTCGAAGGTTCCGATCCGAAACAGGAATGGGATGAGAGCGAAAACAAAATGAGCCAGTTCCTAGCCCTTTTCTCATGATATGAATGAAAATTACACCAATATAAACTCCGTGTGGGCTGCGCTTTTGGTGGAAGAGTTAGTGCGCTGTGGAGTGAGCTGTTTTTTCATCTCGCCGGGATCAAGAAATACGCCTTTGACGGCGGCCGTAGCCCTGAACAAGAGAGCCAGCTCGCTGGTGCATTTCGATGAACGCGGAGCAGCCTATGCGGCTCTTGGCTACAGCAAAGCAACCGGAGAGCCGGCGGCTTTGATATGTACCTCCGGAACAGCAACAGCCAATTACTTCCCGGCCATAATCGATGCCTCGCAAGAACATATTCCTCTGATTGTATTGACAGCCGATCGACCGCCGGAGTTACGCCACACGAATGCCAACCAGACTATCCAACAAGTTGGTTTGTTTGGGATTTATGTACGGTGGTTCTGCGATATGCCATGCCCCAATGATGTCATGGAACCGACATATCCTCTCGCAACGGTGGACCAGGCGGTGTGTCGAGCCAAAGGATCGCCGGTCGGACCGGTACATATCAATTGTATGTTCCGTGAGCCACTGGCTCCGATAGGGGATGATCAGGATTTTACAGAATATCTCGCACCCTTGTCAGATTGGTTGCAATCCGACCAGCCCCACACGCGCTGCCGGATATTGAAGCCGGAACCAATCGCGGCTGATCTCGAACCAATAGCGAAATGGATAAACAAAATAGAGCGCGGTGTTATTATTGTCGGGTCACTTCGGGATGAAGCCGACCGACGAGCAGCATTTACCCTTTCGCGACAACTTGGCTGGCCATTACTGCCCGACATAACTTCAGCTGGTAGTGCCAACGACGATTTCAATGGTTTGGTTGTTTCCTATTACGACATGATACTCGCCAGCCAATCGTGGACCAATCAGCATCAGCCAAAGGCTGTGATTCATCTGGGGGGAAGAACAATTTCAAAGCGCCTCGCCCAATGGCTGAAAGCGTCTCGTCCTCAACATTACCTGACCGTGACGGATCATCCTTTCCGTCAGGACGCAGATCGTCTGACGACGAACCATTTCGACTGTGGTGTGGTCGCTTTTTCCCAAGCCATCGGACCTTGTCTTAAAAACAGTGGCGCTGCCACTCGTGGTGATGCCACTCGTGGTGATACAACCGAGTGGGCAACTTCCTTCGTTGAAGCATCATCAAAAGTCGACTATTTGATCGCCGGTCAATTCCATGGCGACGATCTCGCCGAACCGGCTGTAGCCCGTCTGATCTCTAAGCATATCCATCCAGAGGCCTGCCTCTTTCTCGGCAACAGTATGCCGATCCGCGACATGGATTCCTTTGCCGATCCGACCGGCCCCGCCGTCGCAGTTGGTTGCAATCGTGGCGCGAGCGGAATCGACGGTAGCATAGCCACTGCGGTCGGATTCGGACTGGGAATGAACAAGCCGGTTACGTTGCTGTTGGGCGACCTTGCTTTGCTGCACGACATGAACTCCCTGGCTTTGTTGCGGCAACTCGAACATTCTATGACGGTCATCGTTATCAATAACAACGGCGGCGGGATTTTCTCTTTTCTACCAATCGCCGAGCGCAATGACATATTCGAGTCGTTCTGGGGCACACCGCACAACATGGATTTCAAGCATGCCGCCCGACAGTTCGATCTCGCCTATAAGTGCCCTTCCACATTACCCGAGTTTGAGGAAATATACAGAGCCTCACAAACGAAAGGCGCTTCGGTCCTAATAGAAATTCGAACCGACCGCGAAGCCAACGCCCGATTGCATGAGAAGCTTATCCGCGCAGTCACAGCCGAACTCAACCGAGGTTGAGCCCGTGACCTCTACTTACCGGCTTCATTACACGCAGAAAGGCTCTCCGAGCCTGCCGCCGATTGTGTTTCTGCATGGTTTCACCGGTTGCGGTCACGACTGGAGAGGTGTCGTTGACGGATTGTCAGACAGCTTTCATTGCCTCTTGCCGGATTTACCCGGTCATGGCCAGACGATTGTTGATGGCTCGGATGAGGAATTCCACATGGACCGCGTCGCATGCGGTCTTGTTAGATGGCTCGATGAGTTGTCCATTGAGAAGTGTCATCTGGTAGCATATTCGATGGGTGGTCGGTTGGGTTTGTATTTGGCTATCAACTATTCCGATCGGTTCGACAGGATCGTTTTGGAGTCATCCTCTCCTGGTCTCAAGACCGAGGAAGAACGCGCGGTTCGTCGCGCACATGATGCCCTTATCACTAAGAAGTTGCAAACAATGCCGGTGGAGGAATTCATGCGGGAATGGTATGACCAACCGCTGTTTGATTCGCTCAGGCAATATCCGGACAAACTGGAGGGACTTCTAAAAGATCGTTCTCGGGCAGATATGGCCGGTTGGGCGAAATCATTGGCTATGATGGGCACTGGCCAACAGGCATCCCTGTGGCCACGATTGAATGAAGTAAAGGCCTCCCTGCGGTTGATTGTTGGGGAAAAGGATGCTAAGTTTCAGGAGATAGCGAAAGAGATGGCCGAGGAGATTCTCGGCACGACGGTGGCCGTAGTAGCTGGTGCCGGACACAATGTTCACCTTGAACAACCGGTGGCTTTTGTGGAGCAAGTCAGGCAGTATCTGACGTGAATATCAAGAGGTAAGTATGGGAAATATCAAATGGGTCGAGGCCGGACAATACGAGGATATTCTCTACCACAAGGCGGAGGGAATAGCCAGGATCACGATCAATCGTCCGCAGGTGCGTAATGCCTTCCGGCCGCAAACGGTTCAGGAATTGAGCCAGGCCCTGGCTGATGCCCGGGAGGATCCTGAGATCGGCGTGGTGATCCTGACCGGTCAGGGCGACAAAGCGTTCTGCTCTGGTGGTGACCAGAAGATACGCGGCGATTCAGGTTACACTGACAGCACCGGCGTGAACCGCCTCAATGTGCTCGATTTTCAACGACAGATACGAACCTGCCCCAAGCCGATTGTGGCAATGGTGGCGGGGTATGCCATCGGCGGTGGTCATGTATTGCACCTGATGTGTGATCTGACTATAGCGGCAGACAATGCTATCTTTGGTCAGACAGGGCCCAAAGTGGGTTCCTTCGATGGCGGCTATGGAGCCAGCTATATGGCCCGCATTGTGGGACAGAAGAAAGCTCGTGAAATATGGTTCCTCTGCCGTCAGTATAATGCCGAACAAGCGCAGGAAATGGGGTTGGTGAATACAGTAGTGCCCCTTGCGAAATTGGAAGAAGAGACAGTTACCTGGTGTCGCGAGATTCTGGCCAATTCGCCGGTTGCAATTCGATGTCTCAAGGCGGCCCTGAACGCCGACTGCGATGGTCAGGCCGGACTACAGGAGTTGGCCGGCAACGCCACAATGCTGTTTTACATGACCGAAGAAGGCCAGGAAGGTCGCAACGCTTTTGTCGAAAAACGGAAGCCGGACTTCTCGAAGTTTCCGCGACAGCCGTAGGCGCGATCGTTATCGATATGTGAGTAAGATGTGAAGCGGAGTTATCATTTTGTCCTCCTCTTCGATTAGTACATGGATTATGGCTTCACGGCCAAAAACCCTTCCAGCTGCGGCTGCTCCGGTTGTTATCGGCACGGCTATGGCTGTCGATGTTGGCGGGTTTCATCTCATATCCTGTCTGGCGGCTCTGGTTGGGGCACTGCTGATTCAGATTGGTACCAATTTCGCCAATGACTACTACGATTTCAAAAAGGGAGCCGACGAGGGTGAGCGCCTCGGACCAACCCGCGCCACGCAGGCCGGATTAGTGAATCCGGAGGCGATGCGTCGAGCGATGGTTATTGTCTTTGCTCTGGCAATTCTTGTAGGAGTCTATCTTGTCTGGCGGGGTGGATGGCCGATTGTGGTCATCGGATTATCATCGGTACTGTTCGGCATTTTATATACTGGTGGACCCTACCCCCTCGGGTACAATGGGCTGGGGGAACTGTTTGTTCTGATCTATTTCGGTCCGGTAGCAGTCGGGGGGACATACTATGTCCAAACGCTTGAGATCAACAGTATCGTCCTGATCGCCGGTTTGGCACCGGGACTGTTCTCGGTGGCGATTCTTGCCGTGAATAATCTGCGTGACATTACCAATGATAGACGCGCGGGCAAACGAACGCTGGCAGTAAGGTTCGGCGATACTTTTGCCCGTTATGAATACACGCTGGCTATCGTGGCAGCAGTGCTGCTGCCGATTGGGCTCTGGTTGAGATTGGGCCATAATCCCTACTCAATGATCGCACTGGCGTCTCTGGCAGCGGCCGTTCGACCGATAATGGCAGTCTTCACGTTCACCGATGGGCGGAAGCTAAACGATGTCCTTGCCATAACCGGGATGATGCTCCTTTTATACAGCCTGTTGTTTTCGGTTGGGTGGTTGCTGTGACAATCAAAGATTGCTCAATCTTTAAATATCAATTACCGTTTCGCACGCCTGTGATAATGGGAGGACTAGAACACAAAGTTCGTGAGGGTGCGTTAATACGTCTCACGGGGGAAAAAGAGACGCTTACGTCCTGGGGGGAAGTCGCTCCATTGCCAGGTTTCAGTTATGAGTCTCTTGGCGAGACCAAAGCCCAACTCCTGTCGTTGCGCGCTGTCGTTCAGGACAATCCCCTCCCTAACACAGACGAACTCGTGCAATTAAATGGCGCCTTTGAGGCGTGGTTGGGGAGCTATCAACTCTTTCCATCAGTAAGGTTTGGGATTGAGACCGCAATACTGCGATTGCTGGCGTGTGAGAGGCAAGTTCCCCTGAGGAGTCTGATATCGACGAAGACGACCGACAAGGTTCTGGTGTGTGCGCTGTTGTCGGGAACGAACGAAGAGATTCTTGAGAAGGCTGGAATGATTAGAGCCAGTGGCTTCAAGGCGGTCAAACTTAAAATCGGGCGGCAGGATATTGAAGCCGACGTCGAACTGGTCCACAATGTCAGGAAGCAAATTGGTAAACGGATGGCGCTACGGCTGGATGCCAACCGTGCTTGGAAGGTCGAGCAGGCGACAACTTTCATGGATCGCGTACAAGACTGCAACATCGAATACATCGAAGAACCGGCAGAGGATTTTCTTGGTATTCTCCAGCTGTGTAATCGTGCCAGTAAATCAATTCCAATCGCTCTCGATGAAAGCCTTGGTTCAATCACGACCCTTGATCCTCTTCCGGGCGTTGAGGCGATTGTTCTCAAACCAACTCTTCTGGGTCTTGAGCGTTCGGTGCAGTTGGCGCGAAGAGCAGCGGAATTGGGGATGAAAGCAGTAATGAGTTCGTCGTTTGAATCCGGGATTGGTCTTCATACACTGGTCGAACTTGCGGCAGGATTAAAAGAAGGACCAATGGTTCCTGTTGGGCTGGATACAGCCAACTCGTTGGCTTATGACATTGCCCACATACCACTGAAAATCGTGAGAGGCCGAATTGATCTGACTGACAAGCCAGTTAGTAATCCGCAGCCGCGGCTTGAGTTGCTTGAGGAAGTAAGTGATGCCTGATATTCGATGCCCGCTCGATCAAGCCGCTGCCGAGTTCGGTGATCAGCTCGCTCTCGTCTCCGACAAGGAGAAAATCACTTACAGACAATACAACCAGTTGGTCAATGCGACTACCAGCATGCTTGAACAAAAAGGAATACGACCTTTGGATAGGGTGGCGATACTGGCAGACAACAGTGTCGAGTATGCGGTATTGCTTTGGTCCATTTTCCGCCTTGGAGCAGTTGCCTGCCCGATTAGCCCCCGCTGGCCATCAGAGATGGTTTCATCGTATCTGACTCGGATTGGGTGTTTACACCTGGTAGTTGAGAAATCTTTCGCCCTTCGACTCCACTCAGGACGACAGCCCGCAAGAGAATCTCTAGATATTCAGACCCTTGATGCTATAGTCATGTCTGAGGTCGAACGTGATACTATCTCATCAAATATCACATTGAGTACGGATCAGGATGCGACGATAATCGCTACCTCGGGGACATCTGCCAACCCCAAAGCTGTTCTTCATTCATTTGGCAATCATTACTTCAATGCGCTCGGGTCGAACGAGAACATAGTTCTTGCCCCCGGCGACCGCTGGCTACTGGCCTTACCATTGTATCATGTCGGCGGACTGGCGATTCTGTTTCGGACTGCATTGACTGGAGCAGCAGTTGTGTTTCACTCCTGTGATGACGATCTCGTCACTCTCATAAATAGACACTCCGTGTCGCATTTGTCGGTGGTGGCAACACAGTTGCAGCGCCTAATCAACGACCAATCTCTTTCAAAAGCAATCCAACAGCCAAAGGCTGTTCTGGTTGGCGGCTCGTCGATCCCAGCAGATCTCGTTGCCAGAGCTTACAGGCTCCGCCTGCCTCTGTTCACAACTTACGGTCTGACCGAGATGGCGTCACAAGTAACCACATCGTGGCCGAGAACCTCACTTTCCTCATCGCTCACGTCCGGTGCGGTGCTTCCTCATCGCGAGCTTGCAATTTCTTCCGAGGGTGAAATCCTCGTCAAAGGGGACACATTGTTTCTGGGTTACATCGAGGGCGACAGAATTCGTCTACCTCTTGACGAAAATGGCTGGTTTCATACTGGTGATTTGGGGGTGCTTGATGATGAAGGTAATCTGACCGTAGCTGGACGGCGAGACAATATGTTTGTGTCAGGCGGGGAGAATATCCACCCGGAATCCATTGAAGCGGCGATAGGATCACTGGGCGGGATAGACGAATGCGTTGTAGTAGCATTACCAGACGCAGAATTTGGTTTCCGTCCGGTGGCATTTGTGAGGATGTTGTCCGGCGTAGATATGGATGCGGATGAACTGAGGCTTAGCCTCCGCGACAGTCTGCCGGGATATATGGTACCCGTTGTCTTCTACTCCTGGCCTGACAGCGCCGAAGAGGGAGGTCTTAAACCGGACCGTCAGTACCTGACGAAACTGGCACAGAGATTGTATACTTCGCAGGCGACATAATGTGACAAGCAGTGCACCCTTACCATACCAATCCAGGAGGTCCCAATGTTCCAGGCACGCAATTTCGGATTGATGCTGATGGCTGTCCTCTTTATGTGGCAGCCGGTTGCCGCTGTTCCCGGCGACACGGTGAAATCGTTCTCGACGCCTTTTGATTGCCCTCAGGGGCTTGCTTTTGATGGCAAGTATCTCTGGAATGTAGACAGGAAGAGCGACATGATATACCGGATTGACCCCGGCGACGGGTCGGTTAGTGACTCAATTCCTACTCCCGGTTATGTCCCTCGTGGACTGGCCTGGGACGGCAAGAGGTTATGGTGTGTTGATAACGACGAAGAACTGATCTTTGCCATTGACCCGAAAACCGGGATTGTTGAAAAGACAATCTACTGTCCCGTATCACGTCCAACCGGTTTGGCCTGGGATGGCACCTACTTGTGGATTGCCGCCGACCGTAATGACAGAATAAGCCAGATTAGCATTGAGGACGGGACTACTATCGTATCCATACCGGCACCTACTTCCCATGCCTGCGGGTTGACCTTTGATGGTACCTACTTGTGGGTTTCCGACCGGTACAAGAACATGATCTATATGGTCGCGCCGGATAATGGTGATGTCATCGCATGTTTTGACTCTCCCGGTCCCCATTCCTGGGGACTGGCCTGGGATGGTTCGCATCTGTGGAATGTTGACTACCAGACTGATCTGATCTATAAGCTGGTCGTTGATGATGGGACTGTCTTCACACGCCTGGACCAGAAAACGCAGCAGATTGAGTTCATTCATCAAGTCCGCAACTTCGGCCCGGATTCAGTTCTTACGCTTGATGTGTACCTTGCTATCCCTCAGGATCTGGACAACCAGGAATTGATCGGTGCGGTTGAGTTTAGTCCCCAACCGACCGATGTGCTGGTTGATAAATGGGGACAGAAGGTGGCTCATTTTCATTTCACTGATCTTGCCCCAACCTGTTTTACAACCGTAACCATGTTCGTATCGGCCAAGCTGTATGAAACCCGGTATTTCATTTTCCCGGACAAAGTAGGCAAGCTAAATGACATTCCCAAGCCGATACTGGAAAAATACCTTTCGGACGATACCAAGTTCTCGCTTGAGGATGCGATTGTCCGAGAAGCGGTGAAAAAGGCGGTCGGTGATGAGACAAATCCGTACTGGATAGGACGAAAGATATTCAATTACGTCATTGAACATATCGAGTACGAATTGGCCGGTGGGTGGAATATCGCCCCGGCCATTCTTGACCGAGGTAATGGCTCCTGCTCCGAGTATAGCTTTGTGTATATTGCCATGTGTCGCTCTGCCGGTCTTCCTGCTCGTTATGCTGGTTCTATCACGGTCCGAGGTGATGATGCGTCGTACGATGACGTCTTTCATCGCTGGGTCGAGATCTACCTGCCCGGCTATGGCTGGCTGCCGGTTGATCCTTCGGGAGGAGACTCCAAGTGGCCCTCGGTCAGAGCTGATTCTTTTGGCCATCTTAACAATCGTTTCCTGATTACCACCCTTGGAGGGGGCGGCTCTGAATACCTGGAATGGGGCTACAATGCCAATGAACGATGGACCTCAAAGGGCAGGTGCAAAATAGTGGTGGAGAATTTCGGGGAGTGGACGCCGATTAAGCCACCCACTGAATAATCAGGTACTCGTTGTTACGGCAGACGAGGATGTTTGCGTGCATTGGTAATAGAATTGTGAAAACAGCGGAACCACTGACGGGTTCTGCCTTACGCCACTTATGGCTACTGGAGCTTCCCCAATTCCGCCTTCAGTTTCTCCGGTAGCCGAGTCGGACGTCCTGTCTGTTTGTCAATGGCCACATGGGTAGTCTTAAGCTCTGCTTCACCGCCGGTTTCCGATGATTTGATCCGGTATACCAGTTCAAACGAAGTGTGGCCAATCTTCGAGGCCGACATTGCAACCCGAACAACATCGGCAACGTACACTGGCTTATGGAAATCACACTCGGCGTGAACGATAAGGATCAGGTACGGTAACTCGTTGATAATGCTACGAAAGTCAAACCCGATTGATTGCATATACTGTTCATAGACATCATGGGCGACATGAAAGTAGTTGCCGAAGAACAGCACTCCGGCGGCATCGGTCTGGTGGAGCCGAATACTGATATCTGTTTCGTACATGCGGGCACCTCAGGATTAAACGATTTCCTGTGTACAAACGTTCTCTAATGTCTATATTGACGGCCAAAGTGAAGGAAAAGACAACTGAATTGTTCAAGCATCATGGGAGTATTCATGAATTGCTCAAAATGTAAACCGATCCTGGGTATGTTGCTGCTGGCTCTGACACTGTCAGTATCGGCGGTGTTTGCGGAGACCGACGCCGTTCCGCAACGATCAGACATCGAGGATCAGTACAAGTGGAAACTGGAAGACATTTACGCCACCGACGAGGCCTGGGAGACGGATTTCGCATATCTCGATTCCAACATCGCCCGACTCGAATCATTTAAAAGTCACCTTGGCGATTCGCCGGACAATCTACTTTCGATGTTTCAACTGCGCGATAGTCTGGAGTCGATTGAAAACAAATTGTGGGTCTATGCTTACATGAAATTGGATGAAGACAATCGGGCTAGCGAGTATCAGGAAATGACCGGGCGTATTTCGGGGTTGTGGTCTCGAATGAAAGGGCATATATCGTATATCAGCCCCGAATTGCTGACGATCAGCGAAGATCTCATTCAATCGTGGCTGGCCAGCAATCCCGAAATGGATATTTATCGTCACTACCTTGATGATGAGCGTCGCCTGAAGGAGTACGTTCTGTCTGATAAAGAAGAAGCCATACTGGCGTTGGCCGGACCTGTGACAGATGCTCCAGAACATATTTTCTCCATGACCAATGATGCCGACATCACCTATGGCACTGTTATCGACGATGACGGTAACGAAGTAGAATTGACCAAGCAGCGCTATTACCGTATCTTGGAGACCGGTAGTCGTCGTCTGCGCCGTGAAGCCAACCAGACTTACAATCAAGCCTACATGAAGTATATCAATACTTTGGCGGCAACTCTATCCGCTTCTGTCAAAAAGGATAACTTCTACCGCCAGGCACGCGGCTATAACAGTTGTTTGGAAATGTCGCTCAAAAAAGATAATGTTCCCGAGCCGGTATTCCACAGCCTGATTGAGGCCGTAAACAACAATCTTGCCCCGCTCCACAAACTGACTGCTTTGCGCAAGAAGATGCTCGGCTACGACACACTGTACACTTATGACCTGTCCGTTCCGCTGGTGGGCGATTCCAAACGCGAGTACCCCTGGGAAGAGGCCAAGGAGATTGTTCTCAAGGGTTTGAAGCCTCTTGGTAAGGGCTACATGGCGGAATTTGAGAAAGGTCTGAACTCCGGCTGGATTGACGTCTTTGAGACTCAGGGCAAAGGCTCCGGTGCTTATCAGTGGGGTAGCTACGACACTCATCCCTTCGTTCTGCTTAATCACAACAACACGCTGGACGGTGTTTTCACGCTGGCTCATGAAATGGGTCACGCCATGCACGCTTTCTATACCAACAAGAACGAACCGTTTGTGTACAGCAACAACCCAATATTCCTGGCCGAGGTAGCCTCAACCTGTAACGAAGCGGTGTTGATGAAGTACATTTTGGAAACCGTCACCGACAAAGAGGAGAAACTGGCCCTGATCAACTATTATATTGAGCAGATCATGGGGACATTCTATACCCAGGTTATGTTCTCCGAGTTCGAGATTGCGATACACAAGGTTGTCGAAGAAGGCGGCGCATTATCGGCCGACCAGATGCGCAAGACCTATCGCGGTATATACCAGAAATATTGGGGACCGGACCTCGTAATAGATTCGATCAACGATATGGGTTGTCTGCGGATCGGTCATTTCTATCGTCAGTTCTATGTCTACAAGTATGCCACCAGCTATGCGGCGGCCCAGATGGTGTCGCAACGAATTCTTGAAGATCCGGACTACATGGAGACCTATATGCGTTTCCTTTCGACCGGAACTTCCAATTATCCCGTTGATATTCTACTCGAAGCCGGAGTGGATGTCACTTCAACCGAACCGGTCGACCGGACTATCAAACTGTTTGGTGAACTGGTAGATGAGATGGAGCGACTTCTCATCGAAAATTAGGCGCCCATCGGGCCTTTATATACTTTTTGGCTAACTTGCCGCTTGAACCGGATCGATAGAAATTCCTTTGTCGATCCGGTTTCTTCTATATATTGTGAGGGTAAGGTTCGATTATACATACAGAGACCCGACCCAACAGGATTGAGGACAAACATAATGAAGAGAACTGCGGTAGTAGTCGTATTGACGTTGATGGTTTTGCTATCCATGGCGACCACAGCAATGGCAACCGAGTATTACTTTAAGTTCAAAATCGACTCACGCGAAGAATTGCAGAAACTCACCCGAGTTATTTCGATTGATAATGTCCGCGACGGTGAAGTCTGGGCCTATGCCAATGACCGCGAGATGGCTGAGTTTGAACGCCTGGGTTATGACTGGACCGAGTTGCCCCACCCCGGCACTCTCTACAAAGTGGAATCTTCGTCAAACCTCAAGGATCTTCGCGCCTGGGATGTTTACCCAACTTTCAGTGGCTATCAAGCTATGATGGCTCAGTTCGAGATCGACCATCCCAGTCTGTGTGAGATTGTTGACATTGGCAATAGTGTTAACGGTCGCCCTATCCTGTTTGCTCGCATATCCGATAATGTCAGCGTTGAAGAAAACGAACCGGAAGTCATGTATACCTCAAGCATGCACGGCGACGAAACAACCGGCGCGGTACTTATGCTGCGGATGATTGATTCCCTGCTGAGTGCCTACGGTACCGATTCTGAAATCACCGCGATGGTGGACCATATGGAAATATGGATCAACCCGTTTGCCAATCCCGACGGCA
This sequence comes from Candidatus Zixiibacteriota bacterium, assembly GCA_019038695.1. Classification (NCBI taxonomy): domain Bacteria; kingdom Pseudomonadati; phylum Candidatus Zixiibacteriota; species Candidatus Zixiibacteriota bacterium. The sequence continues at coordinate 15,098 of JAHOYZ010000015.1, read as the reverse complement.
GCTATGGTAGCGGAGATCCGAATGTCCTCTCCAATCCCACTCGCTATAACTCCAACAGTGTTGACCTTAACCGTAATTATCCCGACCCCGAAGATGGGCCACACCCCGATGGCAATTCCTGGCAAACGGAAACAGTTCATTTTATGAACTTTGCCTCTGCTCACACCTTAGTCATCTCAGCCAATCATCATGGCGGTGCGGAAGTAATTAACTATCCCTGGGATACATGGTCTACGCGCCACGCCGATGATGCCTGGTGGATTGATATTTCCCGCATGTACGCTGACTCAGCTCAGCATTACAGCCCTTCGGGGTATATGACCTATCAGAACAACGGAATCACCAACGGCTACGACTGGTATTCCATCGCCGGTGGCCGCCAGGACTATATGAACTACTGGCATCATTGTCGGGAAGTCACACTTGAATTGTCGGGTGTGAAATTCCTCCCGGCGAGCCAGCTACCTTCCCTCTGGGTATACAACCGCCAGTCGCTTTTTGACTGGTTGCGCCAGGCCAATTTCGGTATCAAGGGTGTCATCACCGATGCCAGTACATCCCTGCCACTTTTTGCAATGGTAACAGTTCTGGGGCACGATATCGACAGTTCTCAAATCTACACCGATCCCGATGTGGGCGACTACCATCGCATGATTGAGGCCGGTACCTGGAACCTTGTGTTTGCTTCTCCCGGTTACTACCCAGACACAGTTTTTGGAATCACGACGGTAGATCGTACGGTCCAGACCGTCGATGTTCAGTTGCAGCCGCTCTCCAATGAGCCGGTTCTGGTCTTTGTCGGACATAATGCTGGTTCTGTCGATCCCGGCGATGCCGTATCTATGAAAGTGACTCTTGAGAACAATGGCGCCGGTGATGGTATTGGGGTAGCTGGGACGCTAAGTTGTTCGGATGGCTACATTACTATCACACAGAACACGACGACCTATCCGACCATCACTGCTCTGGGCGGCACGGGCACATCTATCACGGCCTACCAGTTCGATATCGACCCGACTACACCTATGGATTATTCTGTGCAATTTGTCGAGCACCTCACTGCCAACGGCGGCTACTCGGATAGCATTATGTTCTCGCTTACGATTGGAAAAGTAATTGAAGATTTCGAGTCCGGCGATTTCACGATGTATCCATGGCAGATGACCGGCAATGAGGACTGGCAACTCGTTGGCAGTGATGTCTACGAAGGCGTCTACAGCTCGCGATCAGGGAGTATCACCCATAACCAGACATCAAGTATGTCGGTAACTCTCGACAACCTAGATGCTGGTAATATATCGTTTCAGTACAAAGTCTCCTCGGAATCGAATTATGATTACCTGCGTTTCTACGTTGATGATCAGCAGAAGGGTCAGTGGGCAGGTGAGGTCGATTGGACCGAAGCTACCTTCGCAGTAACTTCCGGCTCACATGCCTTCAGATGGACTTATTACAAAGATGGTTTAATTTCCAGTGGCAGTGATTGCGGCTGGGTGGACTACATTGTGTTCCCCGACTTAGATAGCGACATTGATGACGATGGCGTTGTCAACAACGACGACAACTGTCCGATGACGCACAATCCCACCCAGGAGGATGCGGACTCGGACGATGTCGGCGACGTATGTGATAACTGTCCCGACGTACCCAACCCCGATCAAGCTGACGCCAACGGCAACAATGTCGGTGATGTCTGCGAATACATCTGCGGAGATATAGACGGCGACGGCGGTGGGCCGGTCATATCAGACCTGACTTACTTGGTGGCCTATCTCTTCACGGGTGGTCCAGTTCCGCCGGTAATGGAAGCGGCGAGTATCGATGGCGAGCCGGGCGTTGTGGTCGGCGATCTTACTTACTTGGTTGCCTATCTATTTACCGGTGGTCCCGACCCGATTTGTGAGTAGGCGCCAGGGACACAGTCCCTTGATCGGTCTTCAAGTTTAATGAAACGGGCAAGAACATTACGCTCCTGTCCGTTTTCGTAACCCGGTGCTCCCTGGCAAATATGGCGTGGCTAGCGTTTGCAATCTGACCCGGTAGATGAAATTATCAAATACTTCCATCGGTTGACAACGTGGGTAGCTGCACGTATCGTGCTGCGTATCGCAATAAACAGCATTCGAAAGACCACGAAAGGTATATCCGTGATTGCAAAGAACTGTCGCACCGTTCCCGCGTTCATATTCTTGTTCTTGATCTTCTTCACGACATCTATGATGCAACCATTGTCCGCTTCCGTATTGCGCGGCACTGTGTTTGACTCCGACACGAAAGAGCCGATTCCGGTTGTAACAATACGCGTCGAAGGTACGGGTCATGCTATGGCCTCCAATGATGACGGACAGTTTCGGTTGCTGCTGGACCCGGGGCAGTATTGTATCAAATTCAGTCATGTATCTCATTACTCGGAGACTGTTGACATCGTTGTGACCGACACGGCTGTTGCTATGGACGTCAGCCTTCGTCCAGCGATTATCGAACTGAAGGGAACCACGGTTTACAATCGAGCCTATGATCCCGCACAGGAAATTATCGTTCGAGCTATCGCCCATAAGGAAGAGCTACTAAGGAAAATTCGCGATTACTGGTTTGATGCCTATACAAAATTAGTTGTACGCAAGATTGAGAGTGAGGACAGCACCAGGGTCTACCTAATAGTGGAATCGCAACTCGCGGGTTACTGGGAGCAGCCCGGTCGCTACAAGGAAATTATCACCGCCCGGAGGCAGACAGCCAACATGACTGCCGAGCAAAATCTCATCTCAGTAGGCGAGATATTCAACCTCAACAGTAATCGTCTGGACTTCGGGCGGCAACAAGTAGTGTCACCAACAGCCGATGACGCCCTGGACTATTACAATTACTACTTGCTGGACACCATCCTGTTGGACGGAAAACCAGTCTTTAAGCTCGAAATCGAGCCCCGGGGCAACACTCATCCCTTGCTTGTCGGAGAAATCCTTATTGCCGATTCCACCTACGATGTGGTGGGTGTTGAAGTCGGCTTCAGCAATGGTTTTGATGCTCCCTATATCAGCGATCTAACCTACCGTCAGACATATGCGGCTTTCGATGACAACCTGTGGATGCCGATTGAAGTCCGCTTCTCCGGTCGGTTTGATATACCGGGTCCGATCATCCCCGCTCTCGCTTTCGACTACGTGGCCGCGCTGCATCGTTTCACAATAAACGAGGGGATTCCTGATGGTATCTTCGACCAGTATGTGCTCGAAGTGGCAGAAACTGCGGATGATATAGACTCGGTCGCCTGGAATGAGGGTCAACTGGTGCCACTGACCGCCGAAGAAACAGCCGGCTATGCCCATATTGACTCACTCGAGAACCTTCCACCGTCGGTTAAGGAAATTATCACCAAGGCTCTGATTGCGCCTTACTTCACCTTAGCTACACAGTATAACTTCGTTCATTTCAACCGTGTGGATGGCGCTTATTTGGGTCTGGCACTGCCGATTGAAGATCTGATTCCCAGAGTGAAGCTGCATTTGCAAAGCGGGTACGCGTTCGAAAGCGAATACTGGCAGCATCGGTATGCGGCCGACTACATGTTCTGGGAACAAATGCAGACCTTGATTGGCGCAGAATATCATAACCAAATTCGGCGGCGACCCCTGGCGGGTAATCCCGGCTACAATCCAACCATACCAGCCCTGTTTCAGAAGATTGATCCGTCTGACTACTATCAGGAAGAAGGCTTTGAAGTCTATTTGCAGACCCGCCTGCTACCCAAAGTCAATCTGAAGTTAGAATATCACGATGTTGATCAATACTCGATCGGTAATGCCACCGACTACAGTCTCATCTGGGCTAAAGACAAGGAGCATCGACCCAACCCTGGCATTCTCAACGGCAAGCTCAGGTCGGTAAGTGCTTCGTTGCGTTGGGACAGTCGCCCCCTGATGAAGATCAAGGGGAAGGAGTCAAAAGGGTTCGCCCTGCCCCTGACGATATTCGAGATCGGCGGTGAATCCTCGTGGCCGAAATTCATCGACAGTGACTTTAAGTTTCACCGTGGCTATATCAGGCTGCGACATATAAGAACTCTGCCTGGGCTGGGTTTATTCCGGTTCTCAACTTACGCCGGAATGTCCAACCGGTTCTTGCCGCCACAGCGCTATTTCACTATGGATTTCGGAGACATTGACAATAAACAGTTGACCGATTTCAAGACCCAGGGAACAGTCAACTTCGCGGGTGATCGGGTACTTTCGGTCTATGCCGCTCACGACTTCGGCAGTATCTTGTTTCGGCGCCTGAAGCTGCCGTTGCTGAAGAAAACGCCATTCTCGCTTTTTGTCTATGGTGGTTCGTTCTGGTGCGATTTCCAGGATGAATCGATCATTTTGGAAGGTGAGCACCCTGTTACTGCAGTCAGACCGTACTCGGAAATCGGTTTTGGGTTCGGGCGCCTGCCACCGCTGTTTTTGCGAACGTTCTTTACGTGGCAGTTGTCGGACTACAATACCAACGACTTCTCTTTCAAGATTGGGATGGCGTTCTAGCCCGCGAGACAATCAGGGCTATTTCGCAAATGTAGGGGCAGTAAGGTTACCTTCAAAACAGTTGCCTCATCGCGGAGAGATTGTATCTTGACGTTATGTCGCAGTCGATTTCCCATCCAGCAGGGGCAGGGTCATTCCCCTGCTCGATATCAAACCGCGTTGTTGCGGTCGGGGCGTTGCTGGTTCTTTCTCCGCTGATCCTTTACGTGATCGACATCCGGCCAATCATTGCCACTGGCTACCTGGCGGGGCTGGCTGCCTTGGTACTGTTGGTAAACCCACGACTTTCATTCGTTCTATTCCTGGTTTCGATCTCTGTTAAAATGCCCTATCTTCTCGATTTCATTGCTATTCATCCCTATGACATCGCCTTCGCATTGGCCGCATTAGCATTCATTCTAAACCACCTCCTGCGCTCGGGAGCTGAGATTCGCCCTACGCCTCTGGATACACCATTCATATTGCTAATTATGGCTACCTGGTTGTCGGCCTTGTTCGCTTATGATATGCGTGAGTCAGTGGTGTCGTCGATACGGATTGTGACTGTGTATTTAACTTTCCGATTTGTATTCAAGTATGCCCTAGAAATCGGGGTTAGGAAGCTGTTACTGTTTTTTATGATCCAGACGGCCGTTCTGTCGGCCCTGGCCTTTATTCCCTTTGTCTTGGCCGGCGGTAGCTTCCGATCGTTCGGACCGGCTGGATTGGCGCTCCAGTATTTCGCTATGACCACCCTGCCGATGGCTTTAGCCTTCCTTATCTGGACCCGGTCACCAGCCTCCCGTTTCGGTTATGGATTGATCTGTGTAGTGACCGGTTTGGGCATATTCGCCACCCAGTCTCGAGCTCCGTTATTGGCTGTCGTGGTGGCGGTACCAATCTTGCTTTTCGTTGCTTATCGAAAGGCCAGACGGGAGAACGCTCAACGTGCCGCCCGAGCCGTCAAGCTGGTGTTGATTCCCATAGCTCTGCTAGGTGTAACTGTAGTCGTTCTAGGCGAGACACTGTTCGGAGGAATCCTCACGCGAGTGACCAGCCTGATTGCCTCGCTACAAAATCCTGAGGGCACGGTGTCAACCCGACTCATCCTGTGGACCTCTGCCATCAAAGGCTTCCTCAGTAGTCCGATTATTGGAATCGGGATTGGAAATATGAAGATCATTCACGAGGTGGTACCGGAGGTGAAACTAATCCCCCTTTGGGCATATGTGAAAGGAATGTCGGCTCACAACGTGTTGTTGCACTACTTGGCCGAAACCGGACTGGTTGGCACCAGCGCGTTGATGTTGCTATTCTGGAGAGGCCTGCGTATCGGACGAACAAACCTGAGGTTGAAACTTGATCAGATTAACGCCCCGGTATCGGTCGCGTTGTTCATGGCTGCCCTGGTCTGTTTCATCACGATGTTCTATATGCGGACCTGGACCTGGGGCCAGACCGGGTACATTCTGGCGATTCTCTTCGGCCTCAATGCCGCCTGGTCTCATCAACACCGAGCCCGCTAGAGGCTCCCTTCTATTTTTTCTTGAACAACATCCAGGACCCTCCGTATTTATATTCAATGCAAATTCACAACCGGTTGAAATCCCGTGAGATGAAACCGGCGGACTGGAAGGTTATATGAAAAATCGTGAACTGGCGATCGTAGCGTTGTTATCGATTAGTCTCATTGCTCTGGAACTGGCCTGGACTCGGATATTCTCAGCTGAGTTCTTCTACACTTTTGCATTTCTCATTCTCTCAATTGCAATTCTCGGTCTTGGGCTTGGTGCTCTCGCGCTTCGATTATTCCCGTCACTGGGAAAGACAGAGAAACTCGGTCTCACACTGTCGCTGACCGGACTGATGACCCTGATTGGTCCCCCGGCGGTATTCAAGCTGGGTTTGAAATTCTCGGCTTTGTTAAGCAGTTGGGCAATGGTAGGTAAACTCGCAGTGGCAATAATGTTGCTGGGGTCGGCTTTCTTCTTTGGCGGGATTGCCCTGGCCTCAATTTTCAGAAAACACCACCAGCAAATACCCAAACTATACATGGCCGATCTTATTGGTGCCGGGCTGGCCGTTCCTATCATTATTATGGCCATGAACGGTTTCGGAACGCCGAAGGCGTCATTTTTATGTGCTCTTCCAGTACTGGTGGCAGCGATGATTGCCTGCCGGAGATGGGTCAAAATCATCCCCGTGATACTGGGCGGTGTTATGTTCATGACGCTTGGTTCGGCTGCTTCAATGTTGGAGAGAGAACGACCGGAACGCGCCCCGGTTATCTACAAACACTGGGACGCTATGTCCAAGATCAAGATTTTCGATTACGGGCCATACGCACGCGGACTTGAAATCGACAATGTTGCCAACTCGCCGGTGTATGCCTTTGATGGTAACTGGAACCGACCTGATTCCGAAAAATACGAGTTCGGTATCGACGTGTCCTACCTGATTGAGCAATTTGATTCGTGTATATTTCTTTCGCTTGGGTCTGGAGGCGGGACCGATGCTTTACAGGCACTAATGGCCGGAGCTACCGAAGTTCACGCCGTCGAAGTCAACCCGTTTATCAACCACATGATGCTCTATGGCGATTCGTGTGGCTATATCCTTCAGTATCCTCAGAAAGATACTGCGACCGAAGAGATCGCTGTCGCAGATAGCGCGTCTACTGATACGACTGAGACCGACTCAGCTGTTGTCGAAGTCGCAGAGGTTGATTCCGTCGAAACCGATACGATTGACTACAGCGTTCCGTTGCCAATAGTGACGCTATCCGAATTCACGAGCCGGCTCTATCATGATCCACGTATTACGGTTGTAAGCGAAGATGCTCGGGCCTATACGCGGCGACACAAGAACAAGTTTGATGTAATATACTCCCTCAGTTCCAACACCTGGGCGGCGCTTGCCTCCGGTTCGTTTGCTTTGGCCGAGAGTTACCTGTTCACGACCGAGGCATTTATGGACTACTGGGAGTCGCTCTCCGACAGCGGTTTCATGATGATGGAGCACCAGTTCTATATGCCGCGTATTGTCTCCGAAGTAAAAGACGCGTTGGAGAATTTAGGGGTCAATGACCCCCTATCTCATTTCGCTGTCTACAATCTTCCACAAATGCGACGTAATATAATGTTCATTTCGAAACGCCCGCTCACCGATTCGATCCGCTACTATGCCTTTGGGGCGTTGACGCCGGAAGTGTATGACCAACGGCATCTATTGTATCCGGCGCCCGACTCGCTCCAGGACAGTCTTATCAATCGCATCGTGCTGGAAGGATGGCAGACCGTCTCCGAGGACAGGCCGATTGATCTCTCTCCTGCCACCGATGATCGACCGTTTGTGGCGCAGATGGGTCTAATGAAGAATTTCCAGTTCGAAGGGCTGGACCGGATTCTTCCGTATGAGTTCTTCGGGTTTCCATTAGCCAAGTTGATAATAATCGTCATTTTGTTAGTGGTCGGAATCCTGATCCTGCCTTTGAATCTATTGCCGTATGTTGTCAAAGGGCCACATTTGAAAATCGCCCCGTGGCTGTATTTCTTCGTCATCGGTTTGGCCTTCATGATGGTCGAGATAATCCTGATTCAGAAATATACACTGTTTATAGGCACCTCCATCTACGCCATCATAACGGTGTTGCTGGCGTTGTTGCTTGGGGGCGGTATCGGTAGTCGTTTCTCGAAAGAGGTCAGCAACCGGGTGGCGTTCGGGGGAATCTTCATCTGGCTGATACTTGATGTCCTCGTGTTCGGAAGTCTGACCAACGCGCTGGGAGGGCTAACGCCGGTACCGAGGATGCTGGTGTCGATATTGCTGATCTTCCCACTGGGATTCTTTATGGGCATGCCGTTCCCGAAAGCAGCCTTACGGGTGGGCGAACTGGTCGACTGGGGTTTTGCCGTCAACGGGGCAGCTTCGGTGATTGGTGCCACGCTGGTGATGTTGATCGCTTTCAATTTCGGCTACGCGGTTTCGTTACTAATCGCGGCGGTGTTGTATCTGGTGGCGTACGGTTTGATTTCGCTGAAGGAAGCCTGGGGAGAGTAGCAGGCCACATTGTCACCCTCGCGGACGCGGGGGTCCAGCAGGCATTGCCTGTTTCATGGGTGGCCCACATGTCATCCCCGTGGATGGCGTAAGTTGATCTGTCATTCCCGCGCAGGCGGGAATCCAGTCTTCTCTTCGCAAAATGGGTTTGATTCGCAAATTCACTTTTTGCGTTTTGGTGTAACTCCTTGTACTTAGTTGCGTAAGGCGAATTCGCTTGTGGTTTCAACCACTGAAAATGTAGAGAATTCGTTCGTTTTCTATGGTGATTCTGTGTCGGTTTTTGGTCTTCTGTTCGGAGTTGGCTCATGTAGAATGGGCTGGTGCAGGTATCAGCAGAGATGTTGTGGGAAAAGTGTAGGGGGAAGGAAAAACATCGACCGGCCCAAACATGTTTGAGCCGGTCAAGCATCGGTTCAGAAACTACTTTTGCTTCCGTAATCGAGCTATCTCAATGCTCTGCCTTGCTATTACTGCAGCCTGATAGCAACTTTGCCAAAGAGACAGATCCTTACCTGTCTTACTTGGGTTCTGGTCGCGGCGTGCGGTAGCGCCAACGGCATCCGCCATCTGAAGCCCCATATCGCCCGAAAGCAGTTTGGCGGGATTGCACCCTTTCGCCCAGCAGAAACGTCCTCCTTTTTCCTCCAGCAGTGCCCTAAAGGCACCAAGTATTGGATAAACGAATCCGGCCGGAACCCTAAACTTGGAAGCTCGGCCTGAAAATGGCAATTGCACGTTGCGCATCGCTACCCCGGTGAGCTTACCAAAGGCACCCCTAGTTACATCCTCTCCAAATTCCTGTCGAGCAGTATTGTATAAGCGTGGTAAGTTCAGATGGATCTCATCGTGAAGTCGAAGAAAATCGGGCACCAGAGGGTAAAGCCTTTCATATATCGATTGGGTTGACCCAGTGCTTGGAGACGTCTTCTGATCGAACTCCTTGAGACAGACCATCTTGGACCGGTATCCATTCACCGGATGACGCGAGCCGGTAAACAGTTCTACATCGAACATATACAGGATTGAGATTATATCCCGAATGTCGATGGACTTCTGAGTTCCATTGGCGTGAGTTTCGTATTCCTTGAAGGCAATCTCGTCGGCGTATGGTTCATACTGCAATAGCTTTTTAAGCGCATCGAATCGGCCCTCAAGCTGCAGCAGGCTTTCATCCTTTACCTGATTCGAAGTATTCCTAGCTCCGGCGATATCCTTGATCTGACCCAGGTCGAATCCCTTGAGGATTTCTAGCTTGACAGATCTCTGCCGCTGATGGCCCGTGTCCTCCTCGGTTTTCTTAAGACTCCCCCGCTCTTTCTGAATAATAAGATGCGTGTGCCCGCCATCAATCAGGCCGTGTATATCACGCTCGGTGAACGTTACTGAAACTTCCATCGATTTGTTGTCGAACTTGACGTTATCCGCGATTATTACAATGCCTCTGTTCAAATAGACAAACAACTCTTCCTCATGCAAGGCGGCCCTAATCATCTGAGGAACCTTGCCGCGATCTTTCGGATCACGCAGGTTCGATTTACCCCACTCGCTTAAGTCGGGTAGAGCCTGCACATCGACAGTGCACAAGAAATCGCGAAATCCGCGATCATCCAGCGGCGTCTCAAGGCGTTTGAAATCTTGAACGGGGAATCGGAAGGTCATTGGCTGGTTCGCTTTCATGGCAAACCTCCTCATTATAAGAATTTTATTCTCTTACGCCACCAAGGTTACCCTACAGTGACTTCGCTCAAGTTTACACTATGAGCGCATTTCACCTACAAAGTGCGTCAAATGGTTCGACCAGTCAACAACTTTCTTTCTGGGGAGTGCCTTCTGATGTCGAAACTGAAGACAGTTTCAACCCACTCAATCAAATCCACACCAGCCAATAGACGTGTGATCCCGGGCAGACGGGGACGTCTGCCGCGCACGGAAATCCGGCCCAAATAAGTTTAAGCCGGGCACCCGTGCGAGGGTGACAGGTTGTGAGTTATCATTGTCAAGCCGACAAGCGGCTTGACCTACATGGCTTGCCCTCTCCCACATTTTCCCCTATAATGTCCCGCAAAGATAGAACAAGACCCCGACCTCAGGAGTAAATGACATGCCTGACACAAAAATCCCCCCCGCACCAAAATGGGACCTCGAAACGATAATACCCGGCGGAAGCAAATCGCCCCAGTTCAAAAAACATCGCGATAAAGTCGAAGCATCCCTCAAGTCAGCCGCCGCCAATCTCGAAGCGCTGCCCGAAAAGATTGACGATGCCTCGCTGAGCCAGTGGGTTGATTTTGTTCTCCAGTATCAAGCGATCCTGGCAGACATCGAACTTGTGCTGGCGCTTAGCGGATGTCTGACGTCGCAGGATGTCAAGGACGACGTGGCCGCCGCCATTGAAGGCAAAGGTGACGAGTACCTGTCCGAGTGGGAAAAACTCAATGCCGGTCTCGAAGCGCGTACGCTCAAGATATCCGATGATCAGTGGGACTTGCTGATCCAAGCTCCCGCTCTCGACAAGTTAGCTTTTCCGCTGAATGAGATGCGCGAGATTGCCAAGAGCAAAATGCCGCTTGAGCAGGAATCGCTCGCCCTCGAACTGGCCGTCAACGGCTACCACGCCTGGAACCGTTTGTATGACAAGATGGCCGGTGATCTTCGCGCTGATTTTGAAGAGGACGGGGAAACAAAATCACTTTCGATGGGGCAGCTGGCTACCAAGATGTCCAGCCCTGACCGTGATGTGCGCAAGCGCGCTTTTGAGGCGATGTATTCAGCATGGGGAACACGCGCCGATCTGGCCGCAATGGCTCTCAACGCGCAGGGAGGATTCCGCCTGTCGTTATACAGCAATCGCAAATGGGATTCGGTGCTGCACGAGCCGTTGACAATGGCCCGCTTGAAGGAGTCGACCCTTGACGCCATGTGGAGTGTTGTCGCCGATGAAGCCCACAAACTCAAACCTTATGTTGAAGCGAAGAAAAAACTGCTCGGTATCGACAAGTTCAGTTGGTACGATCAGTTTGCTCCCTGCGGCAAATCCGACGCGGCTATTCCGTTTGACGAAGCCGGAAAGTTCATTGTCGATAATTTCCGTACGTTCTCGACCAATCTGGCCGATTTCGCGGAGATGGCGCTGGAGAAACACTGGGTGGAGGCTGAAGATCGTGGCGGCAAGCGCGGTGGTGGATTCTGCACCGGATTTGGACCAATCAAGCAGTCGCGAATATTCATGACCTATGCCGGGACCTTTGAGAACCTGCTGACCCTGGCCCATGAACTCGGTCACGCGTTTCATCAGTGGGTCCTGAAGGAACGGCCCTACCTCTCGCAACAGTACCCGATGCCTCTGGCCGAGACAGCTTCGATTTTTGCCGAAACGCTTGTAGTCGATGCCGCCCTGAAACAGGCTACGGACCCGCAGGAAAAACTTATGCTGCTCGATCAAAGGTTGCAAGCAGCTTATGGGATGTTTACCGACCTGCACTGCCGGTATATATTTGACCGCTCCTTCTACGCCGAACGGGGAAAAGGAATTGTTCAGAAAGACCGGCTCTGCGAAATGATGGTTGAGGCACAGAAAAAGGCGTACGGCGAACTGCTTGACGAATCCGGGCACCATCCGTTGTTCTGGTGTTCTAAGTTGCATTTCTATCTGACCGGCCAACCATTCTATCATTTCCCGTATGTGTTCGGCTATCTTTTCTCGGGTGGGGTGTATGATCGGGCTTGCAAGGAAGGGTCGGTCTTTACTGACAAGTACCGCTCGTTGCTGGTTGATACGGGTAGTATGATGACTGAGGATCTGGCACAGAAACATCTGGGGGTTGACCTGTCGACAAGAAGTTTCTGGGAAGATGCTGTTGCTCGTTCCCTGGCCGATGTTGATGAGTTTGTCAAGTTGGCCCAGGGGTAGCAGGCATTGCCTGTCTTCCGGCATCGCCTATTCTCTGGCAGGAGCACAGGACTTCTGCCCTACCAGACTGTCAGAATAAATTGGATAAGAGAAGTGCGCTCCGTGCGAGGGGGAGGGAACAACACGGAGCGCAACTGGAATCGCAGAGGTCGGTCAAAAAGTCTGACCAGTAATTCTCTTACCCACCCAAAGAACACAGGCTGGAAAAGAATAGTTCCCGAAATAGATAAAAATGATCTATTTTGTATGTTGGCCCCTCCCGTTGGACTATTTGACTACCATAAAGAAGGATTCGGAAGCGCATTTTTTCGTAAATCCAAACAGCCTCGGCGTCGATATAATGATATATGAGACTACGTAATACTTATGTCTGTCTGCTGGCCCTCGGCCTTTTGGTCGCTGTGGCGACGGCACTAATAGTTGGTTGTGACGGCTCCTCGGGACCGACCGACCCCTTCAATGATGACTACGAATATTGCTTTGGAGGTGTCCTGGTAAAGGACTACAACCGTAACGTGGCCTATGCTGCGGCTCGGTTGGAACGCAATGATACCCTTGTAACCGGGGCTGTTTTCGTCGTGGGCGGCGACACACTTGTTGCTTCAGCCGACAGATACACTTTTGCGGTCGGTCCGGCCGACAGTCTGCCGGCCGGTCCGGTGGATATGGTCGTGAAAGACGCCTCTCGATTGAATGATACGTTGGGGTTTACGATGCCCGGCCAACTGTCAATCACGTCGATTGCACCGACGGAAAAGGGACCAGCCGATCTGGTATCGGTAAGCTGGACTGGTGCTGCTGATGCGGAAGGATATATCATCGCGGCGGTCAAGAAGGACTCGGCCTATATGGGGATCGGCTACAGCCAGTGGGTGACATCACAGGCAACTTATATCGGAATCAACGACAGTGCTTTCACGAAAACGTCACTTCAGGGCGGAGAACCAGATCCGGGTATATACTACATCTATGTGTATGCATATCACGGAGTACCAGATAGCACCTTGCTTGCTACCCTGCTACCGACGCCGGTACCCGATCAGCTCGATGATAACATCGCAGAGCAGAACATGTCCGGCACCAAGTGCAGCATTGTGACCACTGGCTTCGCGACAATAGAGGTCCTGGCCAACTAAGCAGGTCTTCGCCTATTAGACCTTAAGAAGGGAGCAATGCTCCCTTTTTTGTTGTCCGCCTCGGGTGTCCGGTCTACACTCCCATTATGAAAGATCGAGAGAAACTGGTCAGAGAACTGGCTCGGCTCTCAACTGAGCAGACCAATCCGGACACAACCGATATCGACCGCCTGAGCGCACAGGATATCGCTCACAAAATCAATCGGGAAGACAGCAAAGTTGCTGCAATTGTGAAGCAGGCGATTCCCCGGATTTCCGAAGCGGCTGAGATATTTGCCGCAACTCTGAAGAAGGGCGGACGAGTGTTCTATGTCGGGGCTGGCACATCCGGCCGTTTGGGCGTACTCGATGCCGCCGAGTGTCCGCCTACTTTTGGCACTGACCCCAAGCAGATTGTAGGGCTCATATCGGGCGGTCACGAAACTCTGGTGTTATCGCTGGAGGGAGCCGAAGACAGAATCGATGAGCCAGTGATTGAATTGAGGGCGCGAGGATTATCTCAGGCTGATTTTGTCATCGGTCTGGCTGCCTCGGTTCGCACGCCCTATACCAGGGCTGCCCTTGAGTATGCGATAGAAGTCGGTGCCGGAACGGCTTTCATAATCTGTAACGAACCGGTCAATCTTCCCGCTGGACTTGATATTGTCATTTCATTACCGGTAGGTCCGGAGGTGATTACCGGCTCAACCCGAATGAAATCCGGGACAGCTCAGAAAATGACACTCAATATGATTTCCACTACCGCAATGGTGTTGCTGGGCAAGACATTCGGTAACCTGATGGTTGATCTTCAGTGTCGCTCGGAGAAATTGGCCGCTCGCTCGCGTAAGATACTCATGGATTTGCTGGAGCTTGACTATGAGCAGGCGGACCAACTTCTCATTTCAGCCGACGGGGTAGTTAAGACGGCTATTGTGATGCACAAACTAAGCTGTTCTCGCGAAGAGGCTTTGCGGCGACTTGATGATGGGGATGGTTTTGTGTCTCGCGTAATCTGAGGTGTGTACCGACCGGAACGTAAAAGTGTGGTTCGTACCTGTCGGTACACTTCAGTAGCTCGATCACAAACAGCGACGACACCTTAACACATGCCACTACAGTTACTTATGGTGATTACAGCAATCATGGCACAGCGGTTGATACTATTCCAGACAGCAAACACAACTGAGAAACAATTTACTGAAAGGAGAACACTGATGATTCGCAAACTAGCCTTTCCTCTCCTGGTGCTGACGTTGCTGATCTGGGCTGCAGGATGTTCGGATAACACCACAGATCCTGTCACGGACGGAGAACTGAATCTTGATTCCGAGTTTGGTGGATACACGGCCAATGCAGAAAATCCTGGGTTCGATGAGTCGGATTTGATCGCGGAAACAGAAGCGGACGAAGAGTTCGATGACCCCATGCTGGTCTCTCCAGATGTGGTTGAATGTCTGACTGATCCTGAAGCCGGTTACTACCACCTTCGGGCTGTATGGGGCAGGC